>NZ_DASZTJ010000235.1:0-6436 GCF_035548235.1 Rhodopila sp. | reverse complement strand
CCCCCCCCGACGAGGTGGGGCGGGGGGAGAAAACGTCTACGACGCGTGGAATCGCGCCAGGAACTCCGCCACCCTGGGATTGCCCGAGTCGCTGAAGAACTTCGCGGGCGGCATGTCCGCGACCACCCGGCCGCTTTCCATGAACACGACGCGGCTGCCGACTTCCCGTGCGAAGCGCATCTCGTGCGTGACGACCATCATGGTCATGCCGTCCTCGGCCAGTGTGCGGATCACCGCCAGCACCTCGCCCACCAGTTCGGGATCGAGGGCGGAAGTCGGTTCGTCGAACAGGATCACCTCGGGCTTCATGGCCATGGCGCGGGCGATCGCCACGCGCTGCTGCTGCCCGCCCGAAAGCTGCGCCGGCCGTTTCGCGACGTGGTCGGACAGCCGCACGCGGGCAAGCTGCTCCGCCGCCAGCGCGCGCGCCTCGGCCGGCTTCATGCCCAGGACGCGGCGCGGGCCGATCGCGACGTTGTCCAGCGCCGAGAGATGCGCGAACAGGTTGAAGCGCTGGAACACCATGCCGATGCGCCGGCGCTTGCGTGCGGTCGCCGTCGCGGGGTCGGGGACCAGCTTGCCGTTGCGCATCTCGCCGGCCATGTTGACGCCATCCAGCACGACCTCGCCTTCCGAGGGCGCCTCGATCCGGTTGACGCAGCGCAGCAGCGTCGATTTCCCGGCGCCGCTGGGGCCGATGACCATGACGATCTCGCCGCGCGCCACGTCCAGGCTGACCCGGTCCACCACCGGGATCTCGCCGTAGACCTTCGACAGGTTCCGGATAGCCAGGAGCGGCGCGGTCATGCCAGTCGCTTTTCCACCACTTCCGATCCCCAGGAGAGAAGGGAAATGATCACCAGGTAATACACCGCAAGTGCGGCGTAGAGTTCGAACGGCACGAATTTCTCGGCGATGATGAGCTGCGCGGAACGGGTGAGTTCGGTGATCGAAATGACGGACAGCAGCGACGAGCTTTTCACCAGCGTGATCAGCTCGTTCGTCAGCGGCGGCGTGACCCGGCGCAGCGACTGCGGCAGCAGGACGAACTGGATCGACTGCCGCTCGGTCATGCCGATCGACAGCGCCGCCTCGGTCTGGCCCGGATCGATCGATTGCAGGCCGGCACGCATGATCTCCGCGATGAAGCCGGCGGAGTTGAAGGCCAGCGCGACGACGCCGCTCCAGAACGACGACAGCTCGAAGCCGATGCGGGGCAGGGCGAAATAGACCAGGAAGATCTGCACCAGCGCCGGCGTTCCGCGCACGAAATAGACATAGGCTTTGATGATCGCCTTCGGGATGCGCAGGGTGGAGACGCTGATCAGCCCCATGATCAGGCCGGTGAAGCAGGCCAGCACCATCGCGCACGCGGAGACCTCCAGCGTGACGAGCGTGCCCTGGAGCATGTAGGGTACGCCATACCAGATGGCGCCCCAGTCGAAGCTGCCCATGCGGCGGCCTTATCCGGGCAGGACCTCGGGCACCTTGTCCGGCGTCTCCATCGTCGAGCCGAACCATTTCTTCTGCAGGTCCACCAGGCTGCCGTCTTTTTTCATTTCGGTCAGCCCATCGTTGAAGAATTTGCACAGGGCCGTGTCTTCCTTGCGGAAGGCCATGCCGTAATAGGCGGGGATGTCCGAGACGGGGGCGCCCATCTTGAACTTGCCGGGCGTGTCGCGCATCAGCACCATAAGCGTCGAGCGGGAGTTGATGACGGCCTCGGTGCGCCCGTTCAGCAGGTCCTGGTACGCCTCGGGGTAATGGTCGTACTGCTTGACCCCGGCGTAACCGGGCTTGCCGGACGCTTTCAGCTTGGTCTCGAACTTCCCCATGATGTCGGCGGCGGCGCTGCCCAACTGTACGCCGATGACCTTGCCCGACAGGTCGTCGGCGGTCTTGATCTTGTCATCGTTGGCGCGGGTCAGGATCATCAAGGAGGCGTCGGCGTAAGGCTGGGTGAACAGCACCTTGGCCGCCCGGTCCTTGGTCATGGTCATGCCGGAAATGATGCAGTCGAACTTGTTCGCGTAGAGCGCGGGAATGATCCCGTTCCAGGCGGTGTCGATGAAGTGCGACTTGACGTTGATCTTCGGCAGCAGGTGGTTCGCGATGTCCACGTCGTAGCCGACGATCTGGCCGTCCTTGATGAACTCGTACGGGACATAGGCGGCCTCGGTCCCGACATTCAGGACGCCGGCCTTCTTGACCTTGTCCAGTGTGTCCTCCGCGCGGGCGGCGCGGATGGCCGGCAGGGTCAGCAGACCCGCGCCAGTGCCGAGAAGAAGGGAGCGACGGAGCATAACGATCACCTCGGTAGCGTGCTGCGCGGGAGAGGCAAACGACATGCCAAATGCGTGCTTGACGCGGGGCGGGGCAGGATGAAGGCTGCGCCGCCCAAGACAGGAAACCCCGCCGCCATGAACATCGCCACCTCGCCGGCCGCGCTGGCCGGCATCTCGGAAACCGAATGGCAGATCCGGTGCGATCTCGCCGCGCTGTACCGCCTGGTCGCCCATCACCGCTGGACGGATTTCATCTACACGCACATCTCCGCCCGCCTGCCGGGGCCTGAGCATCACTTCCTGATCAACAAGTACGGCGTGAACTTCCACGAGATGCGGGCGTCGGACCTGGTGAAGATCGACGTCGACGGCAACATCGTCGACCCGCGCCCGCTGTCCCAGAGCGACGTGAACGCCGCCGGGTTCTGCATCCATTCCGCCATCCATATGGCGCGGGAGGACCTGGTCTGCGTCGTTCATACCCATACTGCGGCCGGCATCGCGGTCTCGGCGCAGAAGGACGGGTTGCTGCCGCTGTCGCAGCATGCCTGCAAGTTCTATGGGCGCATCGCCTATCACGGCTATGAGGGCATCGCCCTGGACCTGGACGAGCGGGAGCGCCTGGTGAAGGACCTGGGCGAGCACAAGGCGATGATCCTGCGCAATCACGGCCTGCTGGTCGGCGGCACCTCGATCCCCGAGGCGTTCCTGAACATCTACATGCTGGAACGCGCCTGCGCGGCACAGGTGGACGCGCTGGCCGGCGGGCGGGAGATCGTGCTGCCGCCGCCCGAGGTCTGCGCCCACACGGCCGAACAGTTCCGCCGCGGCGAAAACGAGGCGCACTATGCCATGGTCTGGGGCGCCGCGCTGCGGCTGGTGGAAGACGGAAAACCCGACTACCGGAGCTGATCCGGCGGGGGCGGCGCCCCGGAGAGGGGGTGCCGCCGGACCCGGCCGCCCGCACCCGGGCCATGGCGCAGGCGCTGCCGGACCCGTTGTCGGGCTCCGACCAGGCGGATAGCGGCGAATCGCGTCACGCGCCCGGTCATCGAGGCGATGGCCATGAACCGGCCACGTCGCGCGGCGGCGGGGGACGGCGTATAGCATCGCATCCGATCAGGCAGCGTCCAGCCGCAGCACGAGCCCCCAGAACGCGGACGCGGCGATCAAACACCCCAGCGCCGCGATCCCCATGGCCGGTCCCAGCCGTGCGAACAATGTCGGGGCTACGACCATCGCGACCAGGAGCCCGGCATTCGCCGAAACGATCCAGGCACGGAATCCCGCCGCCACATCTGCCGCGGGCACGGATGTTTGCATCAGGGTCGCGCGGGGGATGTCGTTCATCGGTCCTCCCACGCCAGCCAGCATCGCGCCGGCATAGAGACTGTCGCGCGGCAGGCCTGGTACCAGGGCGCACAGGCCGATCAGCGCGATCCCGATCCCGTTGACGGCATTGCCCCACAGGGACAGCAGCGCGGGACGCTGCGGCAGGGGACGGCTGCCGACGACGAGGTTGGCGGCGAGGTTCGTCACGCCGTAGCAGGCGATCATCGCACCGAACATGCGCACCGCCTGATCACCGCGCTCCGTCAGGAGCAGCGGCACGCCGAGGAACAGCGCTGCGTACCAGGCTCCATTGACGATCCCGCTGGTATACAAAAGGAAGCCCAACAGCCGGTGGCGCCGAAGCGCCCGGAAGCCCTGCAGGAACGACGCCAGGCGGCTTCCGTCGTGCCGCACCGAACGTGTGGCGCGGGGGCCTATCAGCAGCACCGCGGCGGCTGAAACCAGGAAGCTGGCGGCATCCACCGTCAGGAAGTGTACGACCGGCAGCCAGGCCGCCGCCAGCGCGATCAGGGCGGGGCCAACCAGCCTCGCCAGCCGATCCGTGCCATCGAACAGCGCATTGATGGCAGGCAGCATCGCCTCCGACGGCGCCAGGCCGGGCATGATCGTCTGCACGGCCGGTCGGAACGCGGCCTGGCCAACCGCCAATACCGTGACGATCATCGCCAAGGACACCACGCCGACGCGTCCGGTGACGGCCCAACCCAGCACGACCCCGCCCAGTACCGCGGCTCGTATCAGATCGGCGGCGATCATGACCCGACGCTCGTTCCGGCCGTCGAGCCAGCGGCCGAGGAGCAGCGCGGCGAGCAGGGTTACGCCCGCTTGGCAGGCGGCCAGGTATCCCGCCGCCGGCCCCAGCGCGGCCACCGCGATCCAGGTGATCGCGATCGTTCCCAACTGGTCGCCGACCGACGACGTTGACAGGCCGCCCCACAGGAGCGCGACCACCCTGACGCGAAGCGGCGAGAGCAAACGCATAAATCGTCCGGAACCGACCGGTTCGCACCGTACGGGGCGCCTCTCCGATGTCAATCGCCTGTTGTCGCGCGTGCGGCCGGGATTACGATGCCGAGGACCCACGCAGGAAGGGGCGGCCCATGAGGGATAACCAATGAGCGTCACCGTCATACGCAACGCCGGCATGGTCATCGGCTGGGACGGCGAGGCGCACACTTATATGCCGGACGCCGACCTCGCATTCGACGGCGGGTCGGTCACCTTCGTCGGCCGCGCCTATGCCGGTCCCGCCGACACGGTGATCGACGGCAAGGGGCTGATGGTCATGCCAGGGCTGGTGAACATCCATTCCCATCCCTCGAGCGAGCCGATGAACAAGGGCCTGATCGATGAGATCGGTTCGCCGGGTTTCTACAACTCCTCGCTCTACGAATACCTGCCGATCTTCCGCGCCGACGCAGACGCGGTGCCGCACTGTGTCCGGGTCGCCCTGTCCGAACTGCTGCTTTCGGGCGTAACGACACTGGCCGATCTGTCCATGGCGCATCCCGGCTGGCTCGACCTCCTGGCCGAAGCCGGCATGCGGGTCTGCGTCGCGCCGATGTTCCGCTCTGCCCGCTGGTTCACCCGGAATGGCCACATGGTCGAGTACGAGTGGGACGAGGCGGTCGGCGAGAAGGCGATGGGCGAGGCACTGTCGCTGATCGAACGGGCCGAACAGCATCCCTCCGGCCGGCTGTTCGGCATGGTCGTCCCGGCGCAGATCGACACCTGCTCGGAATCGCTGCTGCGCGACAGCTTCGCGGAGGCGAAATCCCGTGGCCTGGCCTGGCAGATTCACGCGGCGCAATCGGTCAGCGAGTTCCACGAGATCACCCGCCGGCACGGTTATACGCCCATCGGCTGGCTGGATCATCTCGGCTTGCTGTCGGAACGGTCCATCATCGGGCACGGGATTTTCCTCGACGACCATCCGGCGACGCCGTGGCACACGAAACAGGACCTTGCCCGCCTGGCCGATACCGGAACGACCGTCGCGCATTGTCCCACCGTGTTCGCCAGGCGCGGCATCACGCTGAAAGATTTCGGCCGGTACAAACGGGCCGGCGTCAACATGGGTGTCGGGACGGACACTTATCCCCACAATATGCTGGACGAACTGCGGCTGGTCTCCTACCTCGCGCGCACGCAGGCGGGCGATCCGCGCACGATGAACAGCACCGACCTGTTCAACGCCGCCACCATCGGCGGCGCCAAGGCGCTGGGCCGCAGCGATATCGGCCGTCTCGCGCCGGGATCCAAGGCGGATATCGTGCTGGTCGACATGGCGCACCCGATGATGCGGCCGACGCACGATCCGGTGCGCAGCCTGATCTACGCGGCAGGCGACCGGGCGATCCGGACGGTGTTCGTCGACGGGCGGATGGTGGTGGATCGGGGCGAGGTGCTGACGATGGACTACCCCGCCGCGGCCCAGGCGCTGCACGAGGCGCAGGCGCGGGTCAAGGACGCGGTGCCGCGGCTGGACTGGGCGCACCGTTCAGCGGACACGATCTCTCCGCTGACGTTCCGGCGGGTCTGAACGCGGTCTGACCCGGCCCGTTACGTCCGGTCAGGCGGCAGCGTCATGCAGGGCATTCCCCGGCCGCTCAACTTCGTGCAGGCATCGGCGGCGACGCGTGCCGGCAGGCCGGTGAGTCGCGCCATGAACGCCACCTGGTTGCCCAGCGGCGTGGTGGTCGGCAGCTCCACGTTCGCTACGCGCAACAACTCGGGCAGCGTCGCCCGAGCCCGTTCGGCAGCCGATTGCGCGCCGGGCAGGGTGGGGTAGGCGCCGA
>NZ_DASZTJ010000234.1:0-1602 GCF_035548235.1 Rhodopila sp. | reverse complement strand
GCCGTCATTGCTGGTGAACAGCACGTGGGTGGCCTCGGGCCTGGGCCGCACGGCCTCCATCAGGTCGTGCGTGCTGACACCGTCCCAGTTGTTGTCGTAGCGCGACCACGAGGTCACGCAGTGGATGTCACTCAACTTGTGAGTCTGCGGCGCCGACATCAGATCGTGCCATGTCCAGGAGATTGGGGCCTCGATGGCACCGGCGATGTCGAGCCGCCAGTTTTCCCGCGCCACATTTGGTGTTTGCCCGAGGTCGAGGACCGGCCAGTTGCGCACCAGATGCTGGCCGGGCGGCAGGCGACTGTCCTCGGGGCGTGACGTCTTGCCGGTCAGGAACTTTCCCAGTTCGGCCCAGCGCGACTTGCTGCGCGTGAGCTTGCTGTCTTCGGGGGTATCGGTCATCGGCGGCTCCGAATCCGGACGCCAGGCGGATCAATACTTCTCGTAGAACGCGTTGCCGCCGGCGACCCAGGTGTAGTGCATGTTGGTATAGGGGAACGTGTAGCCTTCCGTGTGGAAGAATTTTGCGTTTCCGACGCCAGGGTGGCGGTAGCCATGCAGCACCTTGTCGGCCATCGAGCGCGCCAGAGTGAGACTACGCCCTTCGCGCATCGGCTTCCACAGCACGCCGTCCGCAAACTGGTTCGACTGGCCGACCACGCCGCAGACGGTATGGGGATAGGCCGGATCGCTGACGCGGTTCATCACCACCGTGCCGACCGCGAGCATGCCTTCGGCGGAGGAGCGGTTGGACTCGAAATACATGACGCGGGTCATGCAGTCCGACGGCGACAGGAACGCGCCAAACGGCAGAATGGCGCAGCCGCCCATCAGCGGGGCGACCGCGAGGGCGGCGATGACGGGCAGTACGCGAAACAAGACCTGCTCCGGGATCGATACGATCCTCAGGATGCCGGAGCAGGGTTAAGAGGAAGTTCCGAACTTAACGCCGACGACCGAACAGCAGGTTGGCGAAGAGCGCGAGGCCGATCGCGCCGACGATGACCGGGACCGGGTCCGCCCGGACGGCGCGAGCGGCCCGTGTCGCCTGGGTGGCTGCGGCGTCGGCGATCATGGCCCCTTCGCGGCGCCCGTGGTCGACCAAATCGCCCGCGACTTCACCGGCGGCATGGGCGTAGCGTCGTGCCCGGCTTCCGATGTCGTGCGCCTGGTCTTGCGCAACGCCGGCGTAATGCCGTGCCTGCTCACGCAGCAAATTGGCGCCGTGCTGGCGGCCATAATCGGCGAAATCATTTGCCGTACGGCCGGCGAGAGCACCAGCATCGCGGGCAAAATCCTGCAAACGATCCTGAGCCAACTGGCCGGCTTCCGCGGCGCGGTTTCCAAGCAGATGCGCAATCTTGCGGGCATTGCGGTCGTTGAGACGGTCTAGCCAGGGCATGGGACGCTCCGAGTTGGACGGGCAACGCGTTGATCTCAGTGGCGGTTCCACCCTTGCGCGGGCTCGGCTTCGCACCATATCGCAGGGATGAGCGACCTGGTGACGACGATGATGCCCCACGATGCCGAGGCCCGGCTGAACCGGCAGTTCGACCGCATTGGCCGGCAGGTGCCGGCTTCGGCCGGATTCCTGCGCTGGGT
>NZ_DASZTJ010000233.1:0-6868 GCF_035548235.1 Rhodopila sp. | reverse complement strand
CAGCACTGGGGACGGCAGCACTGGGGACGGCAGCACTGGGGACGGCAGCACTGGGGACGGCAGCACTGGGGACGGCAGCACTGGGGACGGCAGCACTGGGGACGGCAGCACTGGGGACGGCAGCACTGGGCGGTCCCGTTCAGACGAACCACGTATCGTCGTCCGCCGTGTGGCGACGATGCGCGAGAGCGGCTCTGCCGTCGGCCACGGGGCGCGGAAGGCACAACCACACGGCGGGCCGAGAGCCGTGCCCACTTGCCTGGGGGACATCCGCTTCCCTCTTGCGGAACGATTTGCGATAAGCCAAACCATACCGGGGGCGGACCGACGTAAGCAAGGAATCGATTCACGATGAGTCGCGTTGCTCCGGAAATCACAGATCACGATATCGGCCCATCGGACGAAAGCCCGGGAGAGGGGCCAGGCAAGGGGGCAGCGCGCATCGTCGCCTTCAAGCCCGGACAGCCAGGACCTGCGTTTTTCCTCGTGCCGGGGACCGGCGGACGGATCGAAGGCTTCGCCGACCTGGCCAACCATCTCGATACGACCATGCCCGTCTATGGCATCGAAGCCCGCGGCGTCGACGACGACAGTGAGCCGGACGACGACCTCGACGAACTGGTCGACCACTACCTGGAGCAAGTCACGCGGCTGCAACCGCACGGACCGTATTTCCTGCTCGGTCATTCCTTCGGCGGGATGGTCGTCTTTGAAATGGCGCAGCGGCTGCTGAAAGCAGGACAGCCGATCGGTTGTCTCATCATGCTGGACACGCTCACGCCCAAGCCGTACTGGCCGCTGTCTTTTTGGATGGTCAACATTCGCGAAAGGATGCGCCAGCACGCCGTCCGCCTTTTCACGAACCATCCCAAGACGAGCTTCGCCTATTACTCGCGTCGTTACGTGCTCAAGCGACGCGGCCTGGAGGGGATCCCGGAGGATCTGCAGTTCGGCAAGGACGGCGCCCGGATGCTGCTGGCCAACGAGATGCTGCTGAAGCGGTGGAAGCCGTTTTTCTACCCGGGAAAGCTGACCCTGTTCTGTGCCGCGGATACGAAAGACCTGTCGTTGCTATGGCACGACCTGGTCAAGGAACTGGACTACCAGAGAGCGACCGGAACCCATATCGGCCTGATCAAGCCGCCCTATGTCGCCTCGCTCGCGCACGATATCTCGCGTTCCCTGTCCGCCGCCGCCACAGGGCCGGCGACTTGATCATGTGACGACGGAGGGTCGTGGGTTCCGACCCCGACGCCCGCCTGTCACGCCGCCGCGCCCAGATGCGGCAGGATCGCCGTCCGTTCCGGCGCCGCGGCATGCCAGGACTCCGCGCCGCGCGTGGTCAGGCGCGTCGACGCCGCTTCGCCCCCCGCCGCGTTCAGCGCCCGGATCACGCCCACCCGCCGTTCGGGCGGCACGATGAACATCATGAACCCGCCGCCGCCGGCACCGGAGACCTTCCCGCCGATGGCGCCATGGGCGAACGCCGCGTCCCGCAACGCCTCGATCCGTGCCGAACTGATGCCGGAGGCGGTGCGCTTCTTCGCTTCCCACGACCGGTTGAGGATCGACGCCATGCCGGGGACGTCGCCCCGCAGCAGCGCCTGCTTCATCGCCTGCGCATCGGCCTTCAGCCGGTGCAGCCCGGCCAGGGCGGCGTCGCCCGGACGCATGCGGCGCTGCTGTTCGGCGATGATCGCGTCCGACCGGCGGGACACGCCGGTGAAGCAGATCACCAGCGACGCCTCCAACTCGTTCAGCACCGCCGGCGCGACGCGCAGCGGGTTGACGATCACCTGCTCGCCCAGGAACTCGATGTAGTTGGTGCCGCCGAACGTCGCCGCGTACTGGTCCTGCCGCCCGCCGGGCAGGCCCAGGTCCTGGCGCTCGATCTCCCAGGCGGTGCGGGCGACGTCATAGGGGCCGAGGGGGACGGACAGCAGGGCGGCGAAAGCCTCCACCAGCGCGACCACCAGCGCCGAGGACGACCCCAGGCCCGATCCCGGCGGCGCATCGACATAGGATGTCAGGCGAAGAGGCGGCAGCGTGCCGTTGCCGAACAGCCGCGCCATCCGCGCCGCGACGCCGGCGTGCAGACCGAGGGTGGCGGCGCAGGAGAGGTCGGTACCGAGCGTCTCGGTGATGCCGAGATTGGGGGCGTGGAGGTGGATCCGGTGGTCGGGCGAGGCGTCGATGAAGGCATAGGCATAGCGGTCGATGGTCGTGTTCAGCACCGCGCCCCCGAACTCGTCGCAATACGGGCTGAGATCGGTCCCCCCGCCCGCCAGCCCGAGGCGCAACGGAACGCGGGCGCGGATGGTGGGGACAGGGCAGGGCGCCGATGTCGGCGTCGAACGCGAGGGCACAACAGGCAACGCACGCTCCTGACAGACAGGTCAGGCGGCAGGCTTAAGCAGCGGGCGTAAAAATTCGGTTAAATTGCCGCCGGGGAACAGGTACCCCGCGATGCCGGCCGCCTTCGCGGCGTCCATGTCGGTCTGCTGGTCGCCGATCATGATCGAGCGGTCCGCATCGACCTCCCACGCGTCCATCAGGTCCAGCAGCATCCCCGGTTCCGGTTTCCGCCAGGCATGGGCCTGGCGATAGGCGTCGACCTTCGCCTCGGGGTGATAGGGGCAGAACCGCGCGTCGTCGATCGTGCCGCCGGCGAGCCGGACCTCGTCGGCCATCCAGGCGAGCAGGGCGCGCACGTCGTCCTCGGTGTAGTAGCCGCGGGCGACGCCGGACTGGTTGGTGACGACGAAGACGTGCCAGCCGGCGTCGGCCGCCAGGCGCAGGGCGTCGATCGCGCCATCCGTCCAGGTGAAGCGGTCGCGGGTGCCGACATAGCCGTGGTCGACGTTCAGCACCCCGTCGCGGTCGAAGAACACCGCCGGCCGGCGCAGCAGCCGGGGGATCTCGGCCTGCGCCAGGGCGTAGTCGGACGGGATGCCGATATCGCGGAAGTAACCGCCGGCGACGGTGCCGCGCAGCCTGCCGGCGGCGGCAAGCCGGGGGAAGACGTCCCGCTCCAGCGACCCCGACGGCGGCGCGCCCGCCAGCAGCGAGCGGTTGAAGACGCTGATGCCGGCGTGGATCGGGTGATCGCCGGGCGCGGCGTGGGTCGTGGAACCGCCGGACGCGGCGTGGGTCGGGTGATCGCCGGTTGCCTGGATCGGACCCCCGTCGGCGATGTCGAAGCCGGCGATCCGGTCCCCGTCCAGCCGCACGGTGGAGAACCGCTTGCCCGCCGGCGGCGGACGCAGCAGCAGCCGTCCCGCGACCGGCGGCGCGTCAGCCGCCGCGTCCGCCAGCAGCCGGCCCAGGTTGGCATCGAAAACCGTGTCCCCGTTGGCCAGCAGGAACCGCTCCTCCAGCCGGTTCCGCGCATGGAACAGCGCCCCGGCCGTGCCCGCCGGCGCCGGCTCCGCCGACAGCACGATCCGCGCCGATCGGGGCAGGCCCGCCCGCAGCCCGTCCACCGCCTGCTCGACGGTTTCGGACAGATGCCCGGTCAGCAGCAGGAACTCCTCCACCCCGAAGCGGACGAACTCCCGCATCAGCCAGGCCAGGAACGGCCGGTCCCCGCAGGGCAGCAGGGGCTTCGGCGTCGCCGCCGTCAGCGCCCCCAGCCGAGACCCCAGCCCGCCGGCCAGGATGGCGCATTGCCGTATCGTGGGACTCACGCTTCCGCCGCCGGTTCGCGTCCGGCCATGACCCTGTCGACCCGCCGCCCGTCCATCGCCAGCACTTCGAACCGCCAGCCGCCGAACACGATCCGGTCGCCGACCCGCGGCACCCGCCGCAGCAGCGCCAGCAGCAGGCCGGCGAGCGTGTGGTAGCTGCCCTCGGCCGGCAGGTCCGGCAGGCCGAGGCGCGCCTTCAGCTCATCCACCGGGGTCATGCCGTCGAGCTGCATGGTGGTCTCTCCTTCCGGACCCGGCACACCTTCCTGGTGCTCCGGACCCGACGACTCGCCGACGATCGCGTGCAGAACGTCGGCGGCGGTCACCACGCCCTCGAAGCTGCCGTACTCGTCCATCACCAGCGCGAGGCCGAGGGAGTCCGTTTTCAGCCGTTCCAGCGCGTCCAGCGCGGTGACCGTGTCCGGCACGATCATCGGCTGGCGCAGGCTGGCGCCGACCGACAGCTCGTTCTTGCCCAGAAGCTGGTCCAGCAGGTCCTTCGACAGCACCACGCCGATCACGTTGTCGATCGACTTGTCGCAGACGACCAGGCGCGAATGCGATGTCGCCTTCAGGGTGGACGCGATCACCGCGGTCGGGTTGGAGCGGTCGATCCAGGCCAGCTCCGTCCGCGGCGTCATGATCGCGCGCACCGGCTTGTCGGCCAGGCGCAGCACGCGCTCGATCATGTCGCGCTCCTCGGCTTCCAGCACGCCGGTCTGCGCACCCTCGGTCACCAGGGCCTTCAGTTCCTCCTCCGTCACCGTGTGGCGGGGGATGCGGCTGAGACCGAACAGCATCAGCACCAGGTTCGACGACTTTCCCAGCAGCCAGACCGCCGGCGCGGTGATGGCGGCGAGCCAGGCCACGGGGCGGGCGACGCGGATCGCCATCGCCTCCGGCGCGCGCAGGGCAAGCTGCTTGGGCACCAGCTCCCCCAGCACCAGGGTCAGGTAGGTGGTGACGATGACGACAATGGTCAGCGACAGGCTTTCGGCATAGGAGGCCAGCGACGGCACCAGCTCGATCAGGGCCTGGAGGTGCGACGCGATGCGCGCGCCGCCGAAGACGCCGGTGAAGACGCTGACCAGGGTGATGCCCACCTGCACGGTCGGCAGGAAGCGCTGCGGGTCGTCGGACAGCGTGCGGGCGAAATCGGCGCCGCGGACCCCCTTGCGCTGCAACACCGCCAGCCTGGCGCGGCGGACCGAGACCAGCGCCAATTCGCTCAGGGAGAACAGGCCGTTGATGACGATCAGCAGCAGGATGACGAGGATTTCGAGGCCAAGGCTCATTGCAAATTCCGGCGGGGCGCGACGCGCTCGGTTTCGCTGTATCACAAGTCGGGACGGAGCATGAGGGGGCATGCGGGTGGACGCCTATGGGCGTTGAGACGGAGACCCCCTTCTGCGTCGTGGTCGGGCTTATCGTGGTCGGGCTTGGCCCGGCCACGACGGGATAGACGCCTGTGCCGCTCTATCTTGCCGCCCGCGTGCCTTGTCGCCCGCGCGCCTCGCGGCCATGACAGGCCCGCGCGAAGGGCACTTGCAACCGTTGCATGATCGCCGTATATGCGCGCCCATGGTTCGCTCGATCCCCGCGCCACGATTTTGGTACCGTCGGTATTTTCCGGCGGCCTAGGATCATGCGACCATAAGCAAGACCCAAAAGCCGCCCAGCCAGGCGGCTTTCGTGTTTCTTGCCCTTTTCTTCGCGAAATTCGCCTGACTGGAACGGTCCTCTCAGCCAAGGAGTGTTCCATGCAGCCGTCGCGTTTCGATTTCGATGTGATCTCCGGCCCGGTTCCGCCCCGCATCCCGCCGTCCCGCATCCCGCCGTCCAGCATCCTGACAGGCAGCGTGCCGCCCAGACCGGCGCCGGCGCCGACGCCGACCGCCACCCCGAAGCCGGACGTGGGCAAATGATCGCGCCAAATGCCGTGCCAGTAGCCAGATGCCCCAATTCGCGACATAAACCACGCTGAGGAGATCGTTCCATGCCGACCAGCCCCGCCGCCGCCAAGCCCTGGAACCCGGATTCCTGGCGCGACTGCCCCATCCGGCAGGCGCCGGCCTATCCCGACCCGACCCGGCTGGCCGACATGGAAGCCCGGCTCCGGCGTTACCCGCCCCTGGTCTTCGCCGGCGAGGCCCGCCGCCTGAAGGCGCAGCTTGGCCTGGTCGCCGAGGGCAAGGCCTTCGTCCTGCAGGGCGGCGATTGCGCGGAAAGCTTCTCGGACTTCACCGCCAACGTCATCCGCGACACCTTCCGCGTGCTGCTGCAGATGGCCGTGGTGCTGACCTTCGGCGCGTCCGTGCCGGTGGTGAAGATGGGCCGCATGGCCGGGCAGTTCGCCAAGCCGCGCTCCTCGGACACCGAAACCCAGGGCGACGTCACGCTGCCCAGCTATCGCGGCGACATCATCAACGGTCCCGAATTCACGCCCGAGGCCCGCATCCCCGACCCGGCCCGCATGGAGTTCGGCTATTTCCAGTCCGCCAGCACGCTGAACCTGCTGCGCGCCTTCTCCTCGGGCGGCTATGCCGACCTGCACGAGGTGCATCGCTGGAACCTCGATTTCGTCGGCCGTTCCCCGCTGGCCGAACGCTACCAGGACCTGGCCACCCGGATCGATGAGACGCTGTCCTTCATGGCCGCCTGCGGCATGACGAGCGCCACGACGCGCGACCTGCGCGAGACCGACTTCTATATCAGCCACGAGGCACTGCTGCTGCCCTATGAGCAGGCGCTGGCCCGCGTCGACAGCACGACCGGGGACTGGTACGGCTGCTCCGCGCATTTCCTGTGGATCGGCGATCGCACCCGCCAGGCCGACGGCGCGCATGTCGAGTTCCTGCGCGGCTTGCAGAACCCGCTGGGCATGAAGGTCGGGCCGACCCAGGACCCGGACGACCTGCTGCGCATCCTGGACATCCTCAACCCGGACAACGAGGCCGGGCGGATCACGCTGATCAGCCGCATGGGCGCGGACAAGATCGGCGCCAGGCTGGCGCCTCTGGTGCGCGCGGTGCAGCGTGCCGGCCGCAAGGTGGTCTGGCTCTGCGATCCGATGCACGGCAACACCATCAGCACCGTGAACAAGGTGAAGACCCGCAATTTCGATTCGATCCTGTCGGAAGTGCGCGGCTTCTTCGACGTCCACGCCGCCGAAGGCTCCTGGG
>NZ_DASZTJ010000232.1:0-23439 GCF_035548235.1 Rhodopila sp. | reverse complement strand
CTAGGCGCCCCCCTGGCTGCCACGCAGCGGGCGTTCGGGCAGGAACAGCACCATCGCGAAGGCGCAGGCGGCGATCGCCGCGCCGGCCAGGAAGGTGATCGACAGCGCATGGGCATAGGTGCCGACCAGCGCTGCATGCTCCGCCGGCGGCAGGTGGGCGATGCGGTCGAGGCCCTGTGCCCCGTCGGCGCCGACCGACGGGGCGTCGCGCAACTGCGCCACCAGGATCGCGCCGGACAGCGCCACGCCGAGCGCCCCGCCCAGGGAGCGGAGGAAGGCGGAGGCGGAGGTGGCGCTGCCGAGGTCGCGCCAGGCCACCGCGTTCTGGATGGCGGTCGTCAGGTTCGGCATGACGAAGCCGATGCCCAGGCCCATGACCACCAGCACCGCCTCGATCCAGGCGACCGGCGCGCCGTGCCGGGCGGCCCAGCCCATCGCCAGATAGGCCGAGGTCGCCGCGGCCAGGCCGACGACGGGGAAGCGCTTGTAGCGCCCGGTCCGCGACACCAGCCGGCCGCCGACGACCGAGGCGACGATCACGCCGCCCATCATCGGCGCGATCATCAGGCCGGCATCGGTCGGCGAGGCGCCGATCACCAGTTGGAAGAACAGCGGCAGGAAGACCACGGCGGCGAACAGCGCCATGGCCGAGAAGCTGATCACCGCCACGCCCAGCACGAACACGAGGTTGCCGAAGAGGTGCAGCGGCAGGACGGGCTCGCTGGCCCGTGTTTCCACCACCGCAAGCGCGGCGCACAGGACGAGCGTGACGGCGGCCAGGACCAGGATCATCGGCGAGGACCAGGGATAGACGCTGCCGCCCCAACTCAGGACCAGCAGCGCAGCACTGGTCGCGGCGATCAGCAGGGCGGCGCCGGCGTAGTCGATGCGGTGGGTGCGGGTCCGGCCGGTCTTGCGCAGCGCCACGGTGATCAGGACCAGCGCGACGGCCCCGACGGGCAGGTTGACGTAGAAGATCCAGCGCCAGGACAGCGCCTGGGTGAGGAAGCCGCCCAGCAGCGGCCCGGCCACGCTGCATCCGGCGAAGACGGAGGCGAACAGCCCCTGGTAGCGGCCGCGCTCCCGCGGCGTGACGATGTCGCCGATGGTGGTCTGCGCCAGCGTGATCAGTCCGCCCGCGCCAAGGCCCTGGATCGCGCGGAAGACGATCAGCTCCGTCATGCCCTGCGCCAGGCCGCAGAGCACGGAGCCGGCGAGGAAGACGGTGATGGAGACCAGGAAGGCGGGCTTGCGGCCGTAGATGTCGGAGAACTTGCCGTAGAGCGGGGTGGTGGTGGTCGAGGCGACGAGGAAGGCGGTGACGACCCAGGAGATATGGGCGAGGCCGCCCAGGTCGCTGACGATGCGGGGCAGGGCGGTGGCGACGATGTTCTGGTCGAGGGCGGCGAGGGTGAGCGCGAGCATGAGGCCGGCCATGACGAGGCGGCGTTCCCCGGGGGTGACGGCGTTGGGGGCGGGATCGAGGATGGCAGGGTTTTCCAAGCGATTTGTCCGATGGTTGCGGGACGGAGTTTAGGGCTTCATCGCGGCGCGCTGTAGAGGAGCGAGGCGGCGGCAGATACGCGATGCGCCGTTGACGCCGGACAGCCGCCCAGGTTCCTCGAGGCTGCAGGCCGGTCCCGGCGCGTGAGGGGCCGGGCCCTTCCCTCGACGCACCCTGCACGGTATCTGCGCCCAGGCGTTCTCGACAACGACTCTCCAAGGTTGCCGGCATGGATTCCCAGGTGCTTCCGAAAATCGCGTCGACGGTGATCCATCCGACGGCCTCGCTGCGTGCGGCGGATATCGGGCGCTGCTGCGAGGTCCTCGAGCGCAGCCATCTCGAATACTGCAGCCTGGGCGATTACAGCTACGTCGGACAGGATTGCATGATCGCGGACGCGCAGATCGGGCGGTTCACCGCCATCGCTGCCGCAGTCCGCATCGGGGCGCCGAATCATCCGATGGATCGGCCGTCGCTCCACCGCTTCACCTATTGTCCCGAGTACTACAGCGCCGCCGCGACCCGTGACCGTTCCTTCTTCGAGAAGCGGCGCCAGGACCGTGTCGTCATCGGACACGATGTCTGGATCGGCCACGGGGTCATCGTTCTGCCTGGCGTCTCGGTGGGCGACGGCGCGGTGCTTGCCGCAGGGGCCGTCGTGACCCGTGACGTGGCGCCCTACACCATCGTCGGCGGCGTGCCCGCCCGCCTTATCCGCGAGCGCGTCCCTGAAGGCATCGCCGAGAGGCTTGGACGGATCGCCTGGTGGGATTGGCCGGCCGAGACCATCTTCGAGCGGCTTGAAGATTTCCAAACCGCCGACATAGGCGCGTTCTGCGACAAGTGGGACAGGCGCTGATCGCCCGGGCGACTCCGTCCGGCAGGGCATGCGTCGGGGCGACGCGCTGAACGTCGACGCTCGGGCGCCCCGCCTGCGCAGCACGGCCCGGCATCAAAGCGGGCGTGGCTGTCCGCGCGGCTGCGATGTGAATGGGCACGGACAGCCCGTCCGTGCCGCGGTTCAGACCCGACCGTGACGGTGCGCCAGTTCCACCGCACGCTGCTTGGCCTGCTCCAGATCGGCCGCCGGGTCCTTGGTCAGAAGCGTGGGCTGGAAACGCAGCTCGTCGATCGCGGTCACGCCGGCCTGGTTGAGCCAGTCGCGCAGGTAGACCGAATGATGGTCCACGCCGAACGCAGGTGATGGAAAATGCTGCGCATACGCGCCGGAGGTCAGCACGAGCGTCGCGTGCTTGTCCTGCAGCAGGCCGAAATAGCCGGTCTCCGGCTTGAGGCCGAACGTCAGTCCGGGCTGGTGAATGAGGTCGATATACTGTTTCAGGCGATACGGAATGCCGCCGTTCCACATCGGCACGGCAAACAGATAGCGGTCTGCGGCAATGAATCGATTGGCGATGCCGACGATCTGGTCCCATGCCGTCTTCTGGGCGGCAGTCTGGTCTTGCCCGACGATGACGTTCAACTTCGCCGCCGCCTTGTTGCCGTCGAAAGCCGGAAGATCGGCCTCCCACAGCTCCATGACGTCGACGTCGAGGTCCGGGTTGCCGCCACGCAACGCGCCAAGATAGGTCTCGGCGATCTGGATCGATTTGGACTCAGGCCCACGCGGCGAAGCCTGTATGAACAGCAGCTTGGTCATGATCGGTCTCCTGTGATTTGGCTGGGCCTTCCAGGCACGCAGCCGGGAAACGGGAATGATGGGGTGCGGCGGCTTCGGCGCGCCTCAGTCGCTGCCGGTCGCCGCTGGCCGGAAGCCGGCGTCGATCTCCGGTCGCGCCAGGTGGGCGACTGTATTGACGAGCGTCTTGGCGGCCGCCGCCAGCGCGATCGCGACGGCCGTGCGGTGGTCGTAGCCGGCCGCCCTGAGCGCGTGCACGTCGCTGTCGGAAACCTGGGTGCGCTTGGACGCGATCGCGGCGGCAAAGCGCCGGACTGCCTCCAGCTTGGGGTCCCCGAGCGGTCCGCCCTCGCGGAGTGCCTCGACGATGTCGGTGGACGCGCCAAGCCTGGCGGCGAGCGTCGCATGGACGGCAACGCCGTAATCCGCCGCATTGGCTCGGCTGGCGGCCACCATCGCCACCTGCTGGGCGATCGGATCCAGCGAGGTGGCGCCCAGCGACTGGAGCATGGCGATATAGGCGGCAAGCACGGGCGGTTCGGCGGCGAGCGCATAGCCGAGGTTCGGCACGAAGCCGAACACCCCGCGCATCCCGTCGAGGAGGTCTTTCGCTGCCGCCGGCGCGGACGCCTCGTTCAGCGACCCGAACAGCGCCTGTCCCTGGGCGGCGTCGAGCGTTCGGGCGAGAAAGGCCCGGATAAGCCCCGCGACCTCATCGAGATGCGTCTCGAGCGGGAAATGGCCGGCATCGACGAAGTGGATCTCGGCGTCCGGGAGGTCGCGGCGATAGGCCTCGGCGCCCGCCGGCAGGAAGAACGGGTCGTTCTTGCCCCATACCGCGAGCGTCGGCGGACGATGTGCCCGGAAATACGCGTGGAAACGCGGATAGGCGGCGACGTTCGCCTTGTAGTCGCCGAACAGGTCCAGTTGGATCTCGTCATTGCCCGGACGGTCGAGGAAGTGCTGGTCGAGGGTGTAGCTCTCGGGCGCGATCAGTGATGTGTCCGCCTCGCCGTGGGCGTATTGAAACCGCGTCGTTTCGGATCTCAGGAGAGCACGCAGGGTGGCGCGGTTCTCCTCGCTCGGGTCCTGCCAATAGGCGCGGATGGGGTTCCAGCCGTCGCTCAGCCCTTCCTCATAGGCGTTGCCGTTCTGCGAAATCAGTGCCGCGACCCGTTCGGGCCGCGCCAAGGCGAGGCGGAAGCCGACGGGCGCGCCATAGTCGAACACATACAGGGCGTAGCGGGTCAGCCCGATCGCGTCGGTGAAGGCCTCGATCATCTCGGCAAGGTGGTCGAAGGTGTAGCCGAAGCGCTTGGCGTCCGGAGCGTCGGAGAAGCCGAAGCCCGGCAGGTCGGGGGCGATCACGCGGTATTTGTCGGCGAGCCGGTCGATCAGGCCGCGATACTGGTGGCTGGAGGTTGGAAACCCATGCAGCAGAAGGACGACGGGTGCGTCTGCGGGGCCGGCCTCGCGAAAGAAGAGATCGAGCGCCGAACCGGAGCGGCGGTCGGTGACGGAGACGGTCCGGCAGGTTGGCGGCGTGGACATGGGAACCTCGCGTGTCGTGGGACGGCGGAGCGTTCGGCTTAATGAACCGAACGACCGGTACAATACGCATGATGAAGACCACGGTCAAGGCTTGCTTGGAAAAACGATGCAGCGTATCCATGTCCGGTGTACCGAACGATCGATACGTGCCGGAGTGTTGGGATGCCCGCCGCCCTCGCGTCAAAGGATGAGATTGTCGACCGGCTCTTCACGGTGTTCCGTGACCGGGGGTTCGAGGGCGCGTCGCTCGCCGACCTGTCGCGCGCGACCGGGCTCGGGAAATCGAGCCTCTACCACCACTTCCCAAGGGGAAAGGAGCAGATGGCGGAGGCTGTGCTCGAACGGGCCACGGCCTTGATCGACAACGCGATCCTGAAAGTGGCGCGGGCGCCCGAACCCCTGAAGGTCCGCGTTCGCAAGATCGTCGCCGCCTTCGACCAGATCTTCGCCGGAGGACGCACCGCCTGCGTGCTGGGCCAACTGTCCAGCGCCGGCGTCGGGGCCGACGCCCGCCAGGGGCTGCGTCAGGCCTTCGCGCACTGGATCGAGGCGATCGACGGTCTCGCGGCCGAAAGCGGGATGTCGCCGGCCCGCGCCCGCAATTTCTCGGAGGACTGGGTCGCCCGCCTTCAAGGGGCCCTGATCCTGCAGGCGGCGACGGGCGACCGGGGACCATTCAAGCGCGCGATGGATGCCCTGCTCGACCTCGCGAAAGAAGACGCCAGGCCCGTGCAGGGCTGATCAGGGGACTTGGATCACGGGGGAGAACCCCTCACCGCCAACACGATCCGGTTCGTGTTCGTCCCCCGATCGTTGTTCCCCACGCCCCAGCAATTCGCCGTCTTCGTGAATTCCTGCTCGTTCACCATCACGCCCAGCACGGTGAACGGCAGCCCCGCGATCGCGGCGACGACGTTCCGTTCCAGCAACACCCGTCCCCCGCGGACCTCTCCGACTTCGAACGCAACGAACCCGCCGGGCCGCACCACCCGCGCCAGGCTCTCGAACGTCCGCCGCACGAATGCCTCCCACGCCGCCGTGTCGCGATGCCGAGCGATCACGACCGACGCGGGGTCGATGCCCGCGAACCAGCAGCGCAGCCAGTTGTCGCCTTCATAGTCCACCACGTCCAGGAACGGCGGCGACGTCACCACCAGGTCCACCGACCCGTCCGCCAGCCCCGCCGCCCGATCCGACGGCCCCGTCATCAGCACCGCCGGCGGATGCGGCGGCGGCACCCCGTCCGCCAGCAGCCCGCGGCTCTTTTTCAGCACGATCGCCCGCACGTCCCGCACCGGCGGCACCTGGCCCCGTCTGGCGTTGATCCGCCGCTGGGACGCCGCCGACACCGCCTGGTTGGGCGGCATCGTATAGACCGAGAAGAACCCCGGCGAGTGCCCCGTCAGCCGGTTCAGCGCCACCATCCGGATCCACGCGTCCACCGGGTCCGGCGCCGGCCTGCCCAGCAGCCAGGCCCGCAGCGCGGTCACCTGGCGCAGCGTCTCGGGATGGTAGAACGCAAGCAGGTCGTCCCCGGCCGGGTCGGGCACGCCCACCGACAGGTCCAGCGCCGCCAGCCGCGCGGCGACGGCCTCGAGCGGGGGAGGGGCCAGCCGCGGCGCCGTCAGCATCGCGCTCAACGGGTTCACGTCGTTCGCCGCCGGCGCGCGGCCCAGCAGCGCGGCTTCCACCGGGGTCGTGCCGCGGCCGGCGAAAGGGTCATAGACGCGGTCGCCCGGCCGCGTCAGCCGCTCGATGAAAAACCCCGGAAGCTGGGGCTTGAAGCACGCGCGATAGCTGATCTCATGCAGGCTGTGCCCGCGCCGCTGGCCGGAGGTCCAGAATTCGTTGACGAAATAGCGCAGCCCGGACTCGGCCACCTCCAGCGTCGGCTGGCCCTGGTAGGTGAACCGCCGCAACGTTTCGGCGAAATCCGCGACCGGCGCCGCGCCGTCGAGCACCCCCGCGCTCACTGCAGGAACGGGTTCGTCGCCTTCTCGACCCCGATCGTCGATCCGGGGCCGTGGCCGCAGATGAACGCGTAATCGTCCGGCAGCACCAGAAGCTTGGTCTTGATCGCGGTGATCAGTGCGTCGGCGTCGCCATAGGGAAAGTCGGTGCGCCCGACGGACCCCTGGAACAGCACGTCCCCCGCGATCAGGAACTTCGCCGGGTGATGGACGAAGACCAACGAGCCGGGGGTGTGGCCCGGGCAATGCAGGATCTCGAACCGATGCGGTCCCATGGCCAGCGTCTCGCCCTCGGCCAGCCAGCGGTCGGGGGTGACGTTCTGCGCCTCGAACCCGTATCCCGCCGCCTGCTCCGCGATTTTTTCCAGCAGGAAGGCATCGCGCGGGTCCGGTCCTTCGATCGGCACGCCGCCCAGCGCATCGCGCAGCGCCGCCGCCCCGCCGGCATGGTCCAGGTGCCCGTGCGTCAGCACGATCTTGGTGACGCGCGCCCCGGTCTTGCCGATCGCCGCCACGATCCGGGGCACGTCGCCGCCGGGGTCGACGACCATCCCTTCCTTCGTCGCATCGTCCCAGAAGATCGAGCAATTCTGCTGGAACGGCGTCACCGGCACCAGCGCGCCGCGCAGCAGCGGCCTCTCCTCGGCCATACTCAGTGCAGCTTCGGCGACTTGAGGAAGCTCGCCCGGTCCGCCGACCGGATGGCGATCCGCTTGGGGGAGCCGTCACGCTCGACCCGCAGCCGCACCTCGGCGCCGGCGCTGCCGGACGACCAGACCCGCCGCCACAGGCCGGCCAGGTCCGGCGCTTCCTCGTCGTTGATCGTCAGGATCTTGTCGCCGGCGCGCACGCCCGCCTGTTCCGCCGGGCCGTTGTCGGCGACGGCGCCGACGATCAGGGTCTCCTCGGCTTCCGTGGCGTACATGCCCAGCCAGGGGCGGGCCGGGCGGTTGACCCGGCCATAGGTCAGCAGGTCGGACATGATCGGCGTCAGCAGCCCGATCGGCACGATCATGTTCATGTCGAAGCGCCGCCCCTTGCCGTCGCCCTGCTGCAGGATCAAGGAGCCGACGCCCATCAGCTTGCCGTCGGTCCCGATCAGGCCGCAGCCGCCCCAGAACGGGTGCGCGGGCGCGGTGAACAGCGCGTCGTCCAGCACGTATTCCCAGTATCCGGCGAATTCCTGCCGGCCGACGATCCGCGTCTCGATCGCGTGGTGCCGGCCGCCCCCGGCCGCCATCACCGCCTGGTCGCCTACCTTCAGCCGGTCGGAATCGCCGATCTCCATCACCGGCAGGTCCAGCTTGCCCAGCGCCTGCACCAGCCCGAACCCGCTTTCCTGGTCGTACGCCAGCGCGTGGCCCGGCACTGCCTGCCCGTCGTTGGAGGTGACCCAGATCGTCTCCCCCTCGGTGATCAGATAGCCGATGGTCGCGATCAGTCCGGTCGATTTGATCATCACCCCGCTGCCCGCCCGCTCCGTCCCCAGGGAGCCGGCGGTGAACGCATCGTTGGGCACGTAGGTCTTGAGGCTGACGACCGATTTCAGCGTCTGCTCAAGGTCGAACGCGTAATCGCCCGGATCGGGTTGGAGATTGGCCGGGATCTCCCAGTCTTCCTTCTTCATGCCTCGGCGTCTTCCCTGGTTGGGGCGGGGCTTCGGGGGCGTATCTGTCATGCAGCGACTATATCAGCCCTTCACCGGCATCGGACAATGCCGTCAGCCCCCCGCGCCGGCGATAAATTCACAATTTTGGTCCGTGATCCGCCTCGTTGGTCGCCAGTTCCGCCGGCGTGAGCTGGAACCCCGCGATCAGGCTGTACGACGCACCCGTCACGTTGCCCGACACCGGGATCGTCAGCTCGATCGGCGGACTCGTCAGGTTGACCCGGTCGACGTTGGGCGGAAACGTCACATGGACGGGGTAGACGTGCTTGTCCCGGATATCGCCCCCCAGCGTGACCGCGAGGAACACCGGCAGGTCCACGTCCCGGCCTTTCATCGCCGGCCCGCGCTGCACCGAAAGCCCGATGCGGACGGTCGTGGCGATCGTGGCGGCGCTGTCGCCCTGCTGGCAGCTTCCGTTCAGCGACACGACGCGCGCCTGGACGATGGTATCGGTGATGTCGCGCCGGTTGGACGAGGTGTCGTAACGCGTCAGGTCCGCCAGCGGCGTGACGAGTTGCGGGGCGGGGCAGGGCGGGGCGAACTGGTTGCGGGCGGGACCGCAGCCGGCCAGCAGGGCGGTCAGGCAGAACGAGACGAGGGTACGCTTGCGCATCAGGGACTCCGGTCGGCCGGCGGTCCAGCCGGCCAGGGGGCAAAAAGGGGGCAGAAAGGGGGCGCAGTCTGCCGTCCGGGGGGCCGCAGGGCAATGCGGCAGCAAGCGGACGGGCAGGCCGCCCCGTCCCGGACGGCAGGCCCGTCCCGCATGGGCGTAGGGAGAGAGCGGCACAGGCGCCCACGGGGCCCGCCCCGGCCATCCGGGCACCACCCCGGCGCGCCGGCGTCGATTCGCGGATGGCCGGCACCCGACCTGGCCGTGACGGCGCCGGCCGTGACGGCGATAGACCGGCGCACGTCCAATCGTGGCCCCCTCCAATCCAGGCGGGCGCCCAATCCCGGCTCGGCAGACCGCCGAGCAGGCTGCTTCTTTACGCGACCTGCGCGACGGCCCGCTTGCTGACCACCCCGATCAGGTGCGCGCGATACTCGGCGCTGGCGTGGATGTCGCCGTTCAGGTCGTCCGCCGGCGTCTTGATCCCGGCGATCGCGTCGGGGGAAAACGTCGCCGACAGCGCCTTTTCCATCTCGGTGTGGCGAAACACCCCGCCCTGGCTCGCGCCGGTGATCGCCAGCCGCACGCCGGCGGGGAACTTGGCCACGAACACGCCCACGATCGCATAACGGGACGCCGGGTTGCGGAACTTCTCGTAGGCCGATTTCTCCGGGATCGGCAGCTCGACCGCGGTGATGATCTCCCCCGGCTCCAGCGCCGTGGTGAACATGCCCTGGAAGAAATCGTCCGCGGCGATCGCGCGCTTGTCGGTCTTGATCGTCCCGCCCAGCGCCAGCACCGCCGACGGATAGCACGCCGCGGGGTCGTTGTTGGCCAAGGAGCCGCCGATCGTGCCGCGATGGCGCACCGCCTCGTCGCCGATCATCGACGCCAGGTGCGCCAGGCCGGGGATCTTGGCCTTGATGTCGGCATTGTTGGCGACGTCCGCGTGCCGGGTCATCGCCCCGATGGTGATCTTGTCGCCGGCCACGGTGATGCCCGACAGCCCCAGCCTGGACAGGTCCACCACCGTCGACGGCCGGTTCAGCCGCTGCTTCAGCACGGGGATGAAGGTCTGCCCGCCCGCCAGCGCCTTGGCGTCGCCGTCCGCGGACAGCAGCTTGGCCGCGTCCGCCAGGCTCGAAGGCTTCTCATAGGCGAAATCATACATCGTGATGGTCCCCTTCAGAGCGTTCCGCAGGTCCGGCCGTCCGGCCGGGCCCGCACGTGTTCGACCTGGTCATTCGGCCGCCATCCGTGGCTGCGCCGCCTGGATGATCGACCAGAGTTTGGGGCCGGTCGCCGGCATGTCCAGGTGGCGGACCCCGTAGTCCTTCAGCGCGTCCACCACGGCGTTGATCACCGCCGGCGGCGAGCCGATCGCCCCCACCTCGCCGCAGCCCTTGGAACCCAGCGGATTGTGGGTGCACATCGTGTTCTCGGTGGCGACCGAGAGGGCGGAGGGCAGGTCGTCGGCGCGCGGCATGGCATAGTCCATGAAGCTGCCGGACAGAAGCTGCCCGCTCGGTTCATAGGCGCAGGCCTCCAGCAGCGCCTGGCCGATGCCCTGGGCGACGCCGCCCTGCACCTGGCCCTCGACGATCATCGGGTTGATCACCCGGCCGACATCGTCGACCGCGGTGAAGCCGACCATCTCGACGACGCCGGTCTCCATGTCCACCTCCACCTCGGCGATATGGCAGCCGCCGGGGAAGGTGAAGTTGTTCGGGTCATAGAACGCGGTCTCGTCCAGGCCGGGCTCCAGCTCCTCGATCGGGTAGTTGTGCGGCACATAGGCGGCCAGCGAGACATCCGTCAGCGTCTTGGTCTTGTCGGTCCCGGCGACCGAGAACGTGCCGCTCTTGAACTCGATGTCCTCGACCGAGGCCTCCATTAGATGGGCGGCGATCCGTTTGCCCTTGGCGATGATCTTGTCCATCGCCTTGACCATGGCCGACCCGCCGACCGCCAGCGAGCGGCTGCCATAGGTACCCATGCCGAAGGGGATCTTGGCGGTGTCGCCGTGCACCACCTCCACCTGCGCCAGCGGCACGCCCAACTGGTCGACGACGAGCTGGGCCAGCGTGGTCTCGTGCCCCTGGCCGTGGCTGTGCGTGCCGGTATAGACCGTCACCGACCCCGTCGGATGCACCTTGATGTTCGCCACCTCGTACAGCCCCGCTCGGGCGCCCAGGCTGCCGACGACGGCGGACGGCGCGATGCCGCAGGCCTCCAGGTAGGTGGAGATGCCGATGCCGCGCAGCTTGCCGCGCGCCTTCGCCTCGGCCCGGCGTGCCTCGAACCCGTCCCAGCCGGCGTTCTTCAGGGCGACGGCGAGCGTGGTCTGGTAGTCGCCGCTGTCGTATTGCAGCGCGACCGGCGTCTGGTACGGGAAGGCGTCGGCGGGGATGAAGTTCTTCCGCCGGACCTCGACGCGGTCGATACCGGTATCATGTGCAATGACATCGACCAGGCGTTCCAGCAGGTAGGTCGCCTCCGGCCGCCCGGCGCCGCGATAGGCGTCGACCGGCACGGTGTTGGTGAACACCGCCTTGACGTTGCAGTAGATCACCGGGGTCTTGTAGACGCCGGCCAGCAGCGTCGCGTACAGGTAGGTCGGCACGCAGGGCGCGAAGGTCGACAGATAGGCACCCATATTGGCGAGCGTATGGACACGCAGGCCCAGGAAGTGCCCCTCCGCGTCCAGCGCCATCTCGGCGGTGCTGACATGGTCGCGGCCATGCGCATCGGTCATGAAGCTTTCGCTGCGTTCGGCGGTCCATTTCACCGGCCGGCGGACCTTGCCCGCGGCCCAGGTGACGATCGCTTCTTCGGCGTAATGGTAAATCTTCGATCCGAACCCGCCGCCGACATCCGGCGCCACGACGCGCAGCTTGTTTTCAGGGATGTGCAGCACGAAGGCGCCCATCAGCAGCCGGATCACGTGCGGGTTCTGGCTGGTGGTGTACAGCGTGAAATCGCCCGACGAGGGATCGAAGTCGCCGATCGCGGACCGCGGCTCCATCGCGTTGGGGATCAGGCGGTTGTTGGTCAGGTCCAGCGAGACGACCTTGTGCGCCTTGGCGAACACCTCGTCCACCACGGCCGGGTCGCCGATCTGCCAGTCATAGCACAGGTTGCCGGCGACGCCGTCATGCACCTCGGGCGCGCCGGGCTTCAGCGCGTCGTGCAGCGACGCCACCGCGGGCAGGTCGGTGTACCGGATGTCGAGCAACTCCGCTGCGTTCTTCGCTTCCTGCCGGCTGTCGGCGATCACCACCGCGACCGCGTCGCCGACATGGCGCACCTTGCCGACCGCCAGCACCGGGTGCGGCGGTTCCGCCATGGGGGAGCCGTCCTTGCTGTGGATCTGCCAGCCGCAGGGCAGGCCGCCGATGCTCTCCGCCGCCATGTCCGCGCCGGTGAACACCGCGACCACGCCGGGTGCGGCCGCCGCTGCCGTCGTGTCGATGCCGTCGATCGTGGCATGCGGCCGGTCGGAGCGCTTGATATACGCGTAAAGCTGGCCCGGACGGTTGATGTCGTCCGTGTAGTTGCCTCGGCCGCTCAGGAACCTGACGTCCTCTTTGCGGCGAACGGCTGCACCGATCCCTTCGAATCCCATGGTAACCCCCTGATCGTTCCCTCCGCGCGTTGCGTTCGCGCAGTCCCATCGTGCATTTCTTGGGGGCGAACCTCAGGGACGGTTCCCATCCGCCCGCCCATCCAGCGGCGGACGCTACTCAGCCGCTCGGGCGTGCATCAGCGGATGCGCCGCCGCGATCGCCTTGACGATGTTGTGGTAGCCGGTGCAGCGGCAGAGATTGCCTTCCAGCCCTTCGCGGATCTCCTTCTCGGTGATGCCCTGCGGGTGGCTGTTCACCAGGTCGATCGCGCTCATGACCATGCCGGGGGTGCAGAACCCGCATTGCAGCGCGTGATGTTCCCGGAACATTTCCTGCATCGGATGCAGCGTGCCGTCGGCGGCGGCCAGGCCCTCGATCGTCGTCACGCCGGCGCCATCCGCCTGCAGCGCGAGCATGGTGCAGGACTTCACCGATTCGCCGTTCACGTGCACCACGCAGGCGCCGCACTGGCTGGTGTCGCAGCCGACATGGGTGCCGGTCAGGCCAAGCTTTTCGCGCAACAGCTCGACCAGCAGAGTCCGGCCTTCCACCTCCACCGTGTGCTGCTTGCCGTTGACCGTCAGGGTGACCTGAGGCATCGCGCGCTCCCTTTCATGCTGTCGCTGTTCACAGGCGACGGACCGCCAGCGGCAGGAGGCAGTCGCGCCGTTGCCCTGGACGTCCCGTTCGACGCCAGTTTGGTCGCGCGGGTGCGATGCGGTCAAGCGGGGTGTTGGCAAGCGGGGTGTTGGCAACCGTTCGCGTCGACGGCGGGCGACGGGACGGAGGAGGGGGGAACCATGTTGATGTGGCAATGTCCGGTTGCGCCGCCTTCGACGAGAAGCCGCGCGCGACTTCAAAGCATGGTGGCGTACGCGGTCGGCGGCGCAACCTTTGGGGGAGTGATTGCGGCTTCTCACCAGAATTGATGGATGTTCATTCCCTCAATTTGCCTTGAAAAGTCCTGCTTTTAACTATACCAATGCTCTGTTGAATTCGGGGCAATGCTAGAACAACCGTGTTACTGCTCTTTACAAGACTGGGATTTTGTTTCGGCGCATGTCCGGCAAAGGCATGTCCGGGCCATGGGTGGCGCGCGCCGTCCGCCGCCCGTCGCGCCCTGATCGCCGGGCGGACGGCCCCCGGGGCCGCGCCGTTTCGTGGACGCGCTTCGTCAGGACAGGCGCCATGTCATACCATGAGCCTCGTGCCCCTGGGCTTCGTACCCTTGGGCTTCGTACCCCTGGGCTTCGTACCCCTGGGCTTCGTACCATGACCGTCCAGGGCTTGGTCCTGCTGACCGAGGACGACATGCTCGTCCGGGAAACGATCGCCGACCTTCTGGAGTTGGACGGATTCCAGGTCGCCAAGGCCTGCAACGCGGACGAGGCCATGACGATCCTCGAGGCCGACCCGCAATCCGTGGCCATCCTCGTGACCGACCTGTCGATGCCGGGTGAGAACGGGATCGCCCTGGTCAAGCGCGTGCGCGGCCTCCGCCCCGGCCTGCCCGCGATCATCCTGACCGGCGTCACCGAGGAGCCGCCCTGCGCCGGCCTGGAAGGCCGGGGCTTTTGCGTCCTGCGCAAGCCGGTACTGGGCGACGACCTCGCCCAGCACATCAAACGGCTGATCGCCTGAGGGGGCTGGTTCCCTGAAGTGGGTGATCGCCTGAAGCGGCTGACCGCCGGAAGCGGCCGATCGCCGGAACAGACCGGAATCGGCGCCCCCGTCATGGCGGGCGCAGGCCCCATGGGCGTTAAGCCCCACCGGTTAAGATAGAAGCGGTTAAGATAGAGCGCTGCAGGCGTCTATCCCGTCGTGGTCGGCGAAGGCCGGTCATCCACGCCTGGCGATGTCCATACAAGGGTCAGGCATGGATGGCGGCACCCCGGCCGCCATGACGGCTGGTGGCCTATAGACGGCCCGGGGGACGGCCGGGGGACGGCCTAGCTCTTCTTGGCGGGCTTCTTCGTCGTCGCCACCGTGGTGTGGCCCTTGGCCTTCGTGTGCAGGCTATGCGCCTTGGTCTCGGACTTCGCCGCCTCCGCGGGCGCGACCTTCGTCGGTTGCGTCTTGTCGTGGCTCACCACCGGGGCCTGCGTCGTGGTCGCATCGGCCGGCGCGGCGGCACCCGTCTGGGCAAAGGACGCCACCGGCAGGACCGCCAGGCTGGAGGCGAGCAGCGCGGTCGACGCAACGGTCAAGAAACGAGTCATCGTGGGTTTTCCTGTCGCCGGAGGGTTGGTTGTCCGGCTGGTCGGATAGCACCATCCCTTTGTGGTGCCCCGATGCAAACGCCGCGGCGGAATCATGGCGGACAGGGGCGGACCGGATGAAATTCGCGCAATCCGCGTCCCGCCGGGAAGGGAGGACGGGACCGGAGAATCGCGCGAAGGTTTCATCCCCCGCCGTTTGCCGCTTGAATGCCGCGGCAACGCAAGGGAACGTCCATGCCACTGACTGGAGTCAAGGTCCTCGATCTCACCCGCGTCCTCTCGGGACCGTTCTGCACCGTCCTCCTCGGCGACATGGGCGCCGACGTCATCAAGGTGGAAGCGCCCGGGGGCGACACCATCCGCGGGCAGGGCGCCGCCCAGGACGGGTTGTCGCTCTATTTCGCGCAGTTCAACCGCAACAAGCGATCGATCGTCCTCGATCTGCGTTCGGAAGAGGGCAAGGACGCGCTGGCGCGCCTGGTCGCGCGCGCCGACGTGCTGGTGGAGAATTTCCGCCCCGGCGTGCTGGACCGCATGGGCTTCGACGACGTCCGGCTGCGGACGCTGCGGCCCTCGCTGGTCGTGTGCTCGATCAACGGCTTCGGCAGCACCGGCCCGTATCGCGACCGCCCGGCCTTCGACTTCATCGCCCAGGCCCTGTCGGGCTTCATGAGTGTCAACGGCCGAACCGAGGACCCGCCGCTGCGCTCCGGCCTGCCGATCAGCGATCTCGTCGCCGGCCTCTATGCCGCGCTGAGCGTCACCGCGGCGGTCCTGCATGCGCGCAACACCGGCCAGGGCCAGCGGACCGAGGTCAGCCTGACCAACGGCATGGTCAGCCTGCTGGCCTATATCGCGACCACCTATTTCGCTACCGGCGCGGCGCCGGCACGCAGCGGCAACGACCACCCGATCGCGGCACCCTATGGCCTGTTCCCGACCCGCGACGGGCAGATCGCGCTGGCGCCGGCGGACAACCTGTTCTTCGGCCGGCTGGTGGACGCCCTCGGCCTTCCCGACCTGAAGGACGACCCGCTCTACGCGGACAACGTCGCCAGGGTGGCCAATCGCGCCCGCATCAACGCGATCGTCGGCGGCCGGCTGGCGGCCCATCCGACGGCGTACTGGGTGGAGGTGCTGAACAAGGCCGGCGTCCCCTGCGGCCCGGTGCACGGCGTCGCCGAGGCCCTGTCCGATCCGCAGATCATGGCGCAGGAGATGGTCCTGTCCCTGGCGCGCGAAGGCCGCGACCCGCTGCGGATGCTGGGATTCCCGATGAAGTTCTCGGAAACCCCGTGCCGCGTCCGGCGACTGCCGCCGGAACTGGGGGAGCACACCGCGGACATCCTGGGGGAGGTGGGGTTGTGAGGCCCCGCGCCATCACCCCGTAGCGGCCGCTCCGGCGGCGCCGCGGGGTCAGCCGGCCTGCGACAGGAACGCCAGCGCGGCCTGCACGCCGCCGGCCTTGTGCGGGATGCCCGCGGCCCGCAGCCCCATCTCGACGCCCGTCAGCGCGCCCATCAGCGACAGCACGCCCAGATCGCCCATGTGGCCGATGCGGAACACCTTGTCCTCGACCCGGCCGAGGCCGTTGCCGAGGCTCATGTTGAACTGCTCCAGGATCACCGCCCGCAGCCTGTCGGCGCTGTGCCCGTCCGGCACGCGGATCGCGGTCACGCCCGGCCCGTAGGCATGCGGATCGAGGCATTGCAGTTCCAGCCCCCAGGCCGCGACGGCGCGCCGCGTGGCCTCGGCATAGCGGGCGTGGCGGGCATAGACGGCGGGCAGGCCTTCCTCGGCCATGATGTCCAGCGCCTCGCGCAGCGCCCATAGCAGGTTGATCGCCGGGGTGTAGGGGAAGAACCCGGTCTTGTTGGCGGTCGCCAGCGGCTCCCAGTCCCAGTAGCTGCGGCGGGACCCGCCGGCGCGCGCCGCCGCCATCGCCTTCTCGCTGATCGCGGTGAAGGACAGGCCGGGCGGCACCATCAGGCCCTTCTGCGAGCCGGCGATCGTCACGTCGACCTTCCAGGCGTCGTGGCGATAGTCGCAGCAGCCCAGCGAGGAAATCGCGTCCACCATCAGCAGCGCGGGGTGCTTCGCGCGGTCCATCGCCTCCCGCACGGCGCCGACGTCGGACATGCAGCTTGTCGAGGTCTCGCTATGCACGACGAACACGGCCTTGATGCGATGCTCGCGGTCGTCTTCCAGCACCTTGCCGATCGCCAGCGGATCGGCGCCGCGCCGCCAGTCGGTTTCCAGCGCCATCACGTCCAGGCCGAAACGGGTCGCCATCTGCTCCCACAGGTGGGAGAACTGGCCGGTGCGGCTGATCAGCACCCGGTCGCCCTCGCGCAGCGTGTTGACCAGCGCCGCTTCCCAGGCGCCGGTGCCCGAGGCGGGGAAGATGCCGATGATGCCGTCGGTGCCGAAAACCGGACGCAGCTTCTGGATGACCTCCCGACCCAGCGCGCCGAATTCCGGGCCGCGGTGGTTGATCGCGTTGCGGTCCATCGCCCGCTGGACGCGCTCCGGCAGGTTGGTCGGGCCGGGCGTGTGCAGGAAGTGCCGGCCGGATACGAACTGTGTCATCGACGATATGCCTCCAAGTCGGGCAGCAGAAGCATGCCACGCAGGCGATTGCAATGTTCTTGACCGCATGGGAGCACTACGGGATCGCGATCCCGCCCCAAAGGGCTTGCACCAGGAGGCTTGTGCATGGCGTCCCTGATCCTGACCGTTATCGGCCCCGATCGTCCCGGCCTCGTCCGCACCCTGGCGGCAGCGGTCGCGGCGCGCGGCGGAAGCTGGCTGGAAAGCCGGATGGCGCGGCTGGCCGGCCAGTTCGCCGGCATCGTGCTGGTCGAGGCGCCGGAGGCGCTGCTGGCGGACCTGCGCGCGCTGGAGGAGCAGGGGCTGCGGATCGTCGCCCAGGACGCCGGCGGCGTGCCGGCCCCCGTGTCCGGGTCGCGGCTGGCGCTGGAGGTCGTGGGCAACGACCGCCCGGGGATCGTGCGCGACGTCACCCAGGTGCTGGCCGAATGCGGCATCAACATCGAGGAACTGACGACGGACGTCGCCAGCGGCTCGTTCAGCGGCGGCACGCTGTTCCGAGCGGAAGCGATCCTGCGCGCGCCCGGCGCCGGCGCGGTCGAGGCGGCCCGCGCCGGGCTGGAAACGCTGGGGAACGAGCTGATGGTGGATTTCAAGCCGCTGGACGATTGAGCCGGTCCGGCCAACCTTGTATCCCCCCTTGTACCCCTGGCTTGCTCCGAGGAAGGGAACCGCCATGACCGCCTGGATCGAGACCTATCGTGGCGCCGTCCCGCCCTGGCAGTGCGACGTCACCGAACATTTCACCGTCGCCTACTATTTCGACCGGCTGGAGGAAGCCCAGGCCAACCTCGTCGAGGCGCTGAACCTGCCCGCAACGCCCCGGCGCGGCCGGATCGACGCCCGCTTCACCCGCGAGCTGCGCGAAGGCGCCAGCTTCCACGTCGAAAGCGCGCCGCTGCTGACGGGGACCGGCCTGCGCCTCGGCCATCGCTTCGTCGATTCCGCCAATGGCGAGCCGGTCACCTGGTTCGACGGATACTGGGACACCGGTTCGGTCGATGTCGGCTTCGCCGAATGGAATGGTCCAGAAACGGAAAGACGTGTCGATCCCGTATCCAGGCAGGGCTATCGCCCGACGGCGCGCGGCCGGGTCAAACCCAACGACCTCGATGCCGCCGGCTATTTCTCCCTCAGCGCCATGGTGCATCGCTTCTCCGCCTCCTCCGCCCAGGCCGGCACCGCGATCGGCATGACCGCGGCGGTGGCGCAGCAGGAGCGGCGGGGTTTTTCCACCTTCGAACTGATCCTGCATCTGTCGGGAAGCCTGGAGGTGGACGCGCCGTACCTGGTGGAGACCGGGATCGCGCATCTCGGCAATTCCTCGCTGCGCATGATCCACCGCATGACCGATCCCCGCACCGGCGACGAGATCGCCCGGCTCAGCCAGTACGGCGTCAACCTCGACCTCGATGCCCGGCGCCCGGCGCGCTGGCCCGACACGGTGCGCGACGCGGCGCAGGCGCTGGTCATTCCCGGCTGACGGAACCAGGAACTTTCGGAGGAAACGATGCATATCGGTTATCTCGGCGTCGGCAACATGGGCCAGCCCATGGCGGGCAAGCTGCTGGACGGCGGCCACCAGCTCACGCTGCTCGACATCAACGAAGCCAACATGGCGCCGCTGCTGGCCCGCCAGGCCCGCCGGACCGACAGCCCCAAGGCCCTGGCCGACGCTGCCGAGACCGTCGTCGTCTCCCTCCCCACGCTGGGTGCCTTCCGCCATGTCGTCTTCGGCGAGGACGGGCTGCTGAAGGGCCGCGCGATGAAGACGCTGATCAACACCTGCACGGTGGGCGTGCCGTTCGTGCGGGAGCTGGAGGCGGCGCTGCGGGCGATCGGCTGCACGCTGGTGGACTGCCCGATCTCCGGCGGGCCGGCAGGCGCGGCGGCGGGCACGCTGTCGGTGATGGTTTCAGGCGATCCCAAGACGGTGGAGAGCGTCCGCCCGCTGATCTCGCTGTGGGGGCCGACCGTGACGGTGGCGGGCGATGCGCCCGGCGCGGCGCAGGTGCTGAAGCTGACCAACAACATCCTGTTCGCCGTGTCGCTGGTGGCAACGTCCGAAGCCTTCGTGATGGGCGCGAAATACGGCCTGGACCCGAAGGTGATGCTGGACTCGATCGCCGCCGGCACCGGCGCGAACGGCGCCACCCGCTCGGTGTTCCCGCGCGCCGTGCTGCCGCGCACGTTCCAGTTCGGCGCGACGCTGGACATCCTGATCAAGGACGTCGACCTGGCGATCGAGCAGGGCGAGGAACTGGGCGTCCCGATGTGGGTCTGCCAGGCGGCCAGGCTGGTCCTGAAGCACGCCGGCATGGCGGGGAAGGGCGGCGACGACCTGTCCACGCTGGTGAAGGTCATCGAGGACGGTGCGCAATTCCAGTTGCCGCGATCGGTCTGACCCTTGCGCCCGCAACCATCGGCGGCCCATGATCCGGCCCGGAACGTCCGACCCGAAAGGCAACGACCATGACCTCCCTGCGTGGCAACAACGGTCCCCGCTACCGGCACGACCCCGGCAACACGGCGCCGTACGAGACCATCCGGCTGGACAAGCTGACGCCGATCATCGGCGCGGAGATCAGCGGCGTGAACCTCGCCGAACCGGTCCCCAACCACCAGATGCACGAGATCCATCGCGCGCTGGCCGAAAACTGCGTGATCTTCTTCCGCGACCAGCACATGTCGCCGGAGCAGCACCTGGCGTTCGGCCGCAATTTCGGTCCGCTGCACGTCCATCCAGCGGCACCGAGCGCGCCGGGCCATCCGGAGTTGATGGTCATCAAGGCGGACAAGAACTCGACGCGGGCCAACGGCGAAGGCTGGCACAGCGACGTGTCCTGCGACGAAGAGCCGCCGATGGGCAGCATCCTGTACATCCAGCAATGCCCCCCGCGCGGCGGCGACACACTGTTCTCCAACATGTACGCCGCGTACGAGGCGCTGTCGGACCGGATGAAAACCTACCTGGAGGGCCTGACCGCCCTGCATGACGGCGAGGAATCCTATCGCGGCACCTACAAGAACCTCGGCGTCGAGGACAAGCCGGTCTACCCCAAGGCCGAACATCCGGTCATCCGCACCCATCCGGTGACCGGCCGGAAGTCGATCTACGTCAACCGCGGCTTCACCAAGCGCATCCTCGGCATCCCTCGCGACGAGAGCCAGGCGATCCTGAACTACCTCTGGGACCTGGCCGAGGACCCGCTGTTCCAATGCCGCTTCCGCTGGTCCGAGAACGCCGTCGCGTTCTGGGACAACCGCTGTGTCCAGCACCGGGCGATGTGGGATTACTGGCCGCACACCCGCTCCGGCTTCCGCGTCACGGTGGCCGGCGACAAGCCCTATTGAGGCGCAAGGCCGCGGCAGCCCCGGCGCCTGCCGCCGGGCCGATCCCGGCCATGACGGCCGACGCCGCTCGGGCCGCGTACCTGGACTGGCTGCGCCAGGAACGCCGGGCGGCGGCGAACACGGCGGAAGCCTATGGACATGCGCTGGCAGGGTTCCTGGGCTTCCTGACCCGGCACCTGGGGCAGGAGCCTGACCTGGCGGCGCTGGCCGGGCTGCGCGCGGCCGACGTCCGCGCCTGGCTGGCGGACCTGGCCCAGGACGGGCTGGCGGCGACGTCGCGGGCGCAGCATCTCTCGGCGCTGCGGGGCTTCGCGCGCTTCCTGGCCCGCCGCCACGGCGTCGACATCGCCGCGACCCGGCTGGTGGCCGCCGCCAAGGCACGCGCGCCGCTGCCCCGGGCGCTGAGCGTCGACCAGGCCCGCGACGTGGCCGGCCATGTCGACGACGTCGCCGAGGACCCGGCGCTGCAGGCCCGCGACCTGGCGTTCTTCTCGCTGCTGTACGGCAGCGGGCTGCGGATCAGCGAGGGGCTGGGCCTGGACGTCAGGGCGGCGCAGGCGCTGCGGACCAACCCGACGCTGACGGTGGTGGGGAAGGGGGCGAAGACCCGCATCGTCCCGGTCCTGCCGGCGGTGCGCGCGGCGATCGAGGCGTGGCTGGCGGTGCATCCCAGCCCGGCGCCCGACAGCCCGCTGTTCCTGGGCGCGCGCGGCAAACGGCTGGACCCGGCGGTGGCGCAGAAGGTGCTGCGGACCTATCGCCGCCTCGCCGGCCTGCCGGAGCACGCGACGCCGCACGCCCTGCGGCACTCCTTCGCCACGCACCTGCTGGCGGCGGGGACCGACCTGCGCTCGATCCAGGACCTGCTGGGCCATGCCAGCCTGTCGACGACGCAGCGCTATACGGCGGTGGACCAGGCGGGGCTGCTGGCGGTCTGGCGGCGGACCCACCCCAGGGGATAGGTCCGAGGGGATAGGTCCAAGAGGATAGGTCCTGGGGATAGGTCCCGACCCGGTCCGTCCGGCCCATCCGGGCACGACCGCGGGACGAGCCGGACAAAAAAACGGCGCCCGGGTGGGCGCCGTCGAAGTTTGGGGGGGAAACGTCATGCGAATGAGGCCTAGCCATCATCCGCACGCGAAAGATTGTGCGTCCTGCCTCAGTGTCAAGCACGGGACGGGGGAGAAATTATCACTCCGTCCGGCCGTGCCTGCGACGGCCCGCGGCAGGCGGCGGCGCATGCCGGGCCCTTGCCGGGGACGCCCGGACCATGCCCCGGGACGGGCTTGGCAAATGCACCCTTTTGCGGCCTATTCCCTGCTTCGTGTGACGAATCAGGGAGGTGTGCCGCATGGACAGCGTCGAAAAATCCGGTATCCGGGTCGCGAAGCCGCTGCACGACTTCCTGGAGGCCGAGGCCCTGCCGGGCACCGGCGTCGATCCGGCGGCTTTCTGGTCAGGTTTTAGTTCACTCATTCGTGAATTGGCGCCGCGCTGCAAGGCCCTGCTGGCCACCCGCGACAGCCTGCAGCGGCAGGTCGACGCCTGGCACGTGGCGAACCGGGGCAAACCGGTCGATAGCGCCGCCTACATGGGTTTCCTGAAGCAGATCGGCTACCTGGTGCAGGAGCCGGCCTCGGTGGCGGTCAGCACCGACAAGGTGGACCCCGAGATCGCTTCCATCGCCGGTCCGCAATTGGTGGTGCCGGTCACGAATGCCCGCTATGCGCTGAACGCGGCGAACGCGCGCTGGGGCAGCCTGTACGACGCGCTCTACGGCACCGACGCGATCCCCGAGACCGACGGCGCGGGGCGTGGCCGCGGCTACAACAAGGTGCGCGGCGACCGGGTCGTGGCCAAGGCGCGGGAGGTCCTGGACGGCGCCGCGCCGCTGGCGTCCGGCAGCCATGCGGCGGCCTCGGGCTATGCGGTGGCGGACGGCGCTTTGGTGGTATCGCTAACGTCCGGTGGAACGACCGGCTTGAAGGACCCGGCGCAGTTCGTCGGCTACAAGGGCGAGGCGGCGGCGCCGTCGGCGGTGCTGCTGCGCCATAACGGGCTGCATATCGAGATCGTGATCGACCGCGCCAACCCGATCGGCAAGGACGACGCCGCCGGGGTCGCCGACGTGGTGATGGAAGCGGCGATCACCACGATCCAGGACTGCGAGGACTCGATCGCCGCCGTCGACGCCGCGGACAAAATCCTTGCCTACCGCAACTGGCTCGGCCTGATGAACGGAACGCTGGCGGACACGTTCGAGAAGGGCGGGCAGATGATGACCCGCAAGCTGAACCCGGACCGGTCCTATACCAAGCCCGCCGGCGGCACGCTGTGGCTGTCCGGCCGCAGCCTGATGCTGGTGCGCAATGTCGGCCACCACATGTACACCGACGCGGTGCTGGACGCCGACGGGCAGGAGGTGCCGGAAGGATTCCTGGACGCGCTGATCACCGCGCTGATCGCCAAGCACGACCTGGACAGCAAGGGTCCGATCAGGAACAGCCGCACCGGGTCGGTCTACATCGTGAAGCCGAAGATGCACGGCCCGAAGGAAGTCGCGTTGACCAACGACCTGTTCGGCGCGGTGGAAACGATCCTGGGCCTGCCGCAATACACGCTGAAGATGGGCATCATGGATGAGGAACGGCGCACCTCCGCCAACCTCAAGGCCTGCATCGGCGCCG
>NZ_DASZTJ010000231.1:0-19673 GCF_035548235.1 Rhodopila sp. | reverse complement strand
ATGATCCGGCCACTTTCGAGGACTTTCTAACGACGGTAACCGATACGACATTTCAGGAGCTGACTTTGCGCGTGCTCCAGCAAAGTATGGACAGCGAGACAATTGGCAACCACATCAACAATCTCCAGTGGGGCATCATTCGGGTTAATCAACTGGACTACACGCTCCTGACATCCGATCGACCCATTGTTGTGTCTAACGGCATGATCCGTCCCCGCTCGCACATTGTCATGCCAATTTCGCCCGAGCGTATATTCGTCGCCACCGATACACCGCGAACGATGCAAGATGTCCATGCGATTTTCCAAAACGCCTGAAAACCTGTCGAGGTACTGAACGACCTAATCGTACGACAGGCTCGCAAGCTCGTGTGGGCGAAGGACACTCGGCAGTTACGATTTGTCTGCAACCGTCTCGGCGTGAGGGCGCGGTGGTCTAGTTTCGAGTGATCGGCTTCGGGCGATTGCTATGACCGTCGCGCCTTTATCGCGTCCGATTCGCGGATATCGATCTCGCCGGTATGAGGATCAAGCTTGACCGCGAACATCTCGATGGACGACCTATCGATCATGAAATCCTGAAATCGAGTCTTGGCGTTACCGAACAGGGCGCCGAGTTCATGAGCTTCTTGGATCAGCAACTCATACTCCTCGTCCGTGGTCATCAATTCACCGCCGTATCTGTGGAATAGAAACTTGTGGATGAAGAAATCCCGCTTGGCTTTCGTGGTTTGCATCTCATCAGCAAGTGCCACCAGAAAAGTGTGCCTGCGCATCTCACGAACGAGATTTCCAAAAGTCTTGGAAGCAAAGATATCGAACCCTGTTGCAGGGTCATTTGTCCCACCGCTCAGCATGTTCAGAAAGGAGATGATCCCAAATTCTAGCTGCTGTAGTTTGACGAACGCCCGGCCAATGGCATACCCCAGTACGACTTCAGCGTCAGAGCCCGACAACACATACCAGTTCTTCCCGACTCGCAGATTAGGCATTGTTTCCCTGTGGACAAATGTGCTTGTAGGCATGTGCTACACTAGCGGCATGAATGAGCTCACCACTACTGAAGTCGCCCGCATGGGCAAAGCACGCGCCGAGAATCTCGTGCTGGAAGCATGCTCGCACAATCGGGATCACTCACCGTCGACTGGCCGAGATACCGCAATTCCATCACCAACATCTGTTGCTCGTATGCCCGCTTGGGAGACGGTGCACGTATCGTCTGACGGCGAACAAGGAGTCAGGCCAATGTCCGCTTTCTGGGTCGCATGACCAGCCCATTCGCGTCCGGGTTGGGTCGAAGGCCGCCGTGTTTGCAAAAAGTATAATCGTCTTCGGGAAAGCCCCTTAGAAAAGCCCCCCTTGGGCACCCCCATCGCCCGCCCTACGCCTCGGCCGCCTCCGGCGTCGGCGTCTTGTCCCGGTAGCCGCACCAGGCCGCCGCGACGCAGCGCCAGCACTCCGGCCGGCGGGCCTTGCAGACATAGCGGCCGTGCAGGATCAGCCAGTGGTGCGCGTCGCGCAGGAACGCCTTGGGGATGCGCTTGACCAGCCCGTCCTCCACCTCCCGCGGCGTCTTGCCCGGGGCCAGGCCGGTGCGGTTGCCGATGCGGAAGATATGCGTGTCCACCGCCATCGTCGCGTGCCCGAAGGCCACGTTCAGCACCACGTTCGCGGTCTTGCGGCCGACGCCGGGCAATGCCTCCAGCGCGTCGCGGTCCTCGGGCACGCGGCCGCCATAGGTCTCCTCCAGCGCCCGAGCGAGTGCCACCACGTTGCGCGCCTTGGTCTGCCACAGGCCGATGGAGCGGATATGGGAAGCGACGCCCGCCACCCCCAGCTCGACCATCGCCCGGGGCGTCGGGGCGGCGCGGAACAGGGTCGGCGTCGCCTTGTTGACCGAGGCGTCGGTCGCCTGCGCCGACAGCACCACCGCGACCAGCAGCGTGAACGGGTCGGCGTAGTGCAGTTCGGTCTCGGGCGCGGGGTTGTGCGTCGCCAGCGCCTCGATGAACGCGGCCACCTGCGCGCGGGTCATGGGCCTTGCGGCTTTTGCGGGCGTGGCGTCGGGATTGGCGGTCGCGGCCTTGGGCGTCTTGGCGACGACGGTCTTCGGGGTCGCGGTCTTGCGGGTCTTGGCCCTGGGGGCCTTGGGGTTGACGGCCTTGGCGTCGAGGGTGGCGACCGTGGACGTCCTGGCCTTGGGGTTCGTGGCCTTGGGGTTCCTGGCCTTGGCGGCGGCAGCCGTACGGGTCTCGGCCATACGGGTCGGGCCCATGGTCGTTGCTCCGGGTTTCGGGGTCATGCGGGTCAAGCAGCGGCCAGCGCGGCGCCGGCGCGCGGCAGCAGGCGGGCGAAGCGTTCCGCCCAGGCGCGCTGGCCGGCTTCGTCGGCGATCAGGTCCTGGCGGATCTCGATCTCCAGGTGGCTCAGGCCGCGGGATTCGGCATGGGTCGGCACGCTGTAGTCGGTCTGCCCGGTCAGGGCATAGGGCGCGTTCTCCCCGATCGCCAGGTCGCCCTCCTGCCGCAGCAGGTCCAGCATGATCCCCGCCAGCCGCGCGTCCTTGTCGTACAGCACGCCGACCTGCATCGCTCGGCTCTCGCCCTTGAAGGACGGGGTGAAGCTGTGCATCGCCACGAAGATCGTGCGCCGCCCGGCGCGGGCATCCAGCAGGTCGGCGATGCGCGCGTGGTAAGGGCGGAAGATCTCCGCCACCCGTTCCTGCTTCCCGGCGTCGGACAGGCCGGCATTGCCGGGGACCGGCGTATACTCGCTGACCTCCGGCATCGCCGAGGGCCAGGCCGGGTTGCGGTTGCAGTCGATGACCAGCCGCGAATAGGCCTGCAGGACCGCCGTCGCGTCGAGCAGCGCCGACAGGTGCCGGGTGACGCCGGCGATGCCGATGTCCCAGGCGATGTGCCGCCCCATCTCCGCCGCCGGCACGCCCAGATCGCCCAGCGCGGCCGGGATGGCGCGTCCGGCATGGTCGCCGGTGAGGAAGAACGCGCTGGTGCCGGCCGCGCGGAGGACCTCGAACGGGGGCGGATCGGCGGGGGTCAGAAGCATGGGCGGTCCTGTTGCAACCGGACAAGGATGCGCTAACGTCGTCCCATGGACAAGGAAGCGAAACGGGCCAACCACGACCTCGGCGGCGCCAGCAAGTTCATGTGCGACGCCGTGGACGTCGAGCCGCACGGGCTGACCGAATTCGACCGCGAGGTCGACGCGTTGCGCGGCGTGCTGGGCGCCAAGGCGATCATGACGGTGGATGAGCTGCGGCGGGGGATCGAATCGATCCCCGACGCCGACTACCACCGGCTGAGCTATTACCGCCGTTGGATCCGCGCGATCACCGACAACCTGCTGCGCAAGGGCATCCTGACGGAAGCCGAGCTGCGGGCGGCGCTGGAGACGAGGTGATGTTCCAACCGGGCGAGACGGTGCGGGTGAAGGACGACTGGCCCGAACAGCGGGGGCCGGTGCATATCCGCACGCCGTACTACCTGCGGGGCGCGACCGGCCGGGTCGTGCGCCTGCTGGGCTCCTTCCCCAACCCCGAGGACCTGGCCTTCGCCCGCCCCGCCGCGACGAAGCCGCTGTACCATGTCCGCTTCCCGCGGCAGACGCTGTGGCCCGAAGGCCCGCCCAACGACGAGGTCCAGGTGGAGATCTACGAGCATTGGCTGGAGAAGCCGTGAGGCCGTACGCCATGAAACCGTTTGCTATGAAACCATTTGGGCAGGAGGTTGCATGACGACCGCTCCCTCGACCGCGATCCTGGAGACCGACGGCCCCCGCCTGCTGCGGGCGGTCCGCGCCCTGCTGGAGCAGAAAGGCCTGGTGAACACGCAGGAGCTGCAGGAACGGCTCGCCTTGACCGACAGCGCCAATCCCGGCCAGGGCGCGCGCATGGTCGCCAAGGCCTGGACCGACCCCGCCTATCACGCGCTGATGCTGGCGGACGGGACCAAGGCAGCCGAGGCGATGGGCATCCCGATGCGGGGCATGCCGCCGCTGGGCGTGCTGGAGAACACGCCGGAGCTGCACCACCTCGTGGTCTGCACGCTGTGCAGTTGCTATCCGCGCGCGGTGCTGGGCTATCCGCCGTTCTGGTACAAGTCCGCGGCCTTCCGCGCGCGGGCGGTGCGCGACCCGCGGGGGTTGCTGGCGTCGGAGTGGAAGACGGTGATCCCCGACGGCGTGACGCTGCGGGTCGTGGATTCGACCGCCGATTACCGCTGGATGGTGCTGCCCATGCGCCCCCCCGGCACGGAGGGGTGGGACGAGGCTCGGCTCGCGGCGATGGTCCGCGAGGGCGACATGATCGGGGTGACGGTCCCGCGGGCTTAGGGGCCGGGGACCGAAAAACGCGAGGGACGGGCCTGGCGGCCGCGGTTCCGTGACACGGGGTCGGGGCATCCCCCGACCCTCCGGCCCCTACCCCGCCAGCTTCTTCCGGACAGCGTCGAAGTCGGGGACGTTGCTGGATGAGGCGGCGAGCATGGGGGACTTGGTGACCGCCAGCGCAGCCGCCGCAGCCTCGTTTTCCGTGATCTTCGCCATGATCGCATCCTTCGCGCGATCGAAGTATTCGCGGTTGTTGGCCACGAACTCCCGCGATTTCCGCAGTTCGGCGGTATAGCGGTTGATCTCCGGCACGACGTAGCGGGCGACCATGTCCCAGCTCCGCATCGTGTTCTCGGGGTTCGCCCAGTCGTGTACGAACCCGACGACGGTGCCGAAGCCGCCGGAGACCTCCAGCACCGCCTTGATCCGCTCCACCAGGTCGTCCGGCGTGCCGATCGTCGCCGCCGCGCCGGGGGCGTAGGCCATTTTCTCCACCGCTTCCTCGGGCGTCTTGAACGGCTTCGCGCCGGGGCGCTGCAGCGTGGCGGAGATGTATTCGTTATGGTGACGGAACAGGCCGTCGCGCGCCTGCTCCATCGCCTTCTCCCGCGTCTCGGCAACGTGCCAGCTCAGCAGCACGCGCCAGTTCTTGCGGTCGACCGTCCGGCCATGCTTGGCCGCCGCGCTCTCCGCGAAGCCCCATTGCGTGGGCAGCGCGTTCAGCCCTTCCTCGGACAGCGAGCCGATCGAGATGATGCCGATCCCGTGCTTGCCGGCCAGCGTCATGCCCGAGGGGCTGATCTGCGAGGCGACGGCGAACGGCAGGTCCTCCTGGTACGGCAGCAATTGCAGCGCCGCGTCGTTCAGCTCGAACCAGTCGGACTTCATGGTGATCCGCTCGCCGCCGAACAGGCGGCGGATGACGCCGATCGCCTCGTCCTGGCGGTCGCGCTGCAGCATCGGGTCGACGCCCAGCGCGTGCGCGTCCGACGCCAGCGCGCCCGGTCCCGATCCGAAGATCACGCGCCCGCCGCTCATCCAGTCGAGCTGCACGATGCGCTGCGCCACGTGGAACGGGTGGTGATACGGCAGCGAAACGACGCCGGTCGCGAGCTTGATCCGCTTCGTCCGCTCCGCCGCGGCGGCGAGGAACATCTCGGGCGAGGCGATCATCTCCCAGCCGCTGGAATGGTGCTCGCCGCACCAGAACTCGTCGTAGCCCAGGCGTTCGAGATGCTCCACGAGGTCGAGGTCGCGGCGGAACTGCAGCAGCGGGTTTTCGCCGATCGGGTGGTGCGGCGCGAGGAAGGCGCCGAATTTCAGACGCGGCATGCGGGCGGCTCCGGGTTGCTATCGCGGCCAGGATGCCCCAAGCGGCGCATCGCTGACAAATCAGGCGGCGCGGCGCTTGCCGAACCGGCCCATCGCCAGCAATGTGCCCGCGACAAAGCAGACTAGGTGCCGACCGGCTGGAGGAAACCCATGCAATTCACGTTCACCGCGGAGCAGGAGGAGTTCCGTTCGGTGCTCCGCCGCTTCCTGGAGGAGAAATCGCCGCCCACCGCCGTGCGCAAGCTGATGGAGACCGAGATCGGCTGGGACCGCGCGGCGTGGCGGGAGCTGAACCAGCAGTTGGGCCTGTGCGCGGTGCACATCCCCGAAGCCTATGGCGGCCAGGGGTTCGGCTTCGTGGAGCTTGGCATCGTGCTGGAGGAGATGGGGCGGGCGCTGCTGTGCGCGCCGTATTTCGCCTCCACGGTGCTGGCGGCGACGGCGATCCTGAACGCGGGGACCGAGGCGCAGAAGAAGGACCTGCTGCCGGGGATCGCGGATGCCGACACGATCGCGACGCTGGCGTTCACCGAACCGAACGGGCGCTGGGACGCGACCGGGGTGGCGATGACCGCGGCCAAGGCCGGCGGCGGCTACAGGCTGGACGGGGTCAAGAGCTTCGTGGTGGACGGCGCCTCGGCCGACCTGATCGTGGTGGTGGCGCGGCGGCCGGGGTCTTCCGGATCCGACGGGCTGTCGTTCTTCACCGTGCGCGGGGATGCGCCGGGGCTGGCGCGGCGGGCGCTGAAGGTGATGGACCCGACCCGCAAGCTGGCGCTGCTGACGTTCCAGGGCGTGGAGGCCACGCTGCTGGGCGAGGAGGGCGCGGGCGCCGCGCCGTTCGCGCGCACGCTGACCCAGGCGGCGGCGTGCCTGGCCAACGAGATGGTCGGGGGCGCGGAGCGGCTGCGCGAGTCGGCGCTGGAATACGCCAACCTGCGCGTGCAGTTCGGGCGCGCGATCGCTTCGTTCCAGTCGATGAAGCACAAGCAGGCGGACATGCTGCTGGACGTGGAGCTGGCGAAGTCCGCCGCATACTACGCCGCGGCGGCCGCGGCCGACGACGAGCCGGACCTGCGCGCCGTGGCGTCGCTGGCCAAGGCGGCGGCGTCGGAGGCGTATATGCAGACCGCCATACACACGATCCAGATCCATGGCGGGATCGGCTTCACCTGGGACAATGACACTCACCTGTGGTTCAAGCGGGCCAAGAGCAGCGAGGTGTTCCTGGGCAACCCGGCCTATCACCGGGAGCTGATGATGCAGGTTTGGGGGGCTTGAGCATGACCGAATTCACCGAAGCCCAAGTCCGCGCCGATGTCCGTGCCTGGCTGGAGGCGAACTGGAACCCCGGCCAGGGGTTGGTCGCGTGGCGCAACACGCTGATCTCGTCCGGCTGGGGCGTGCCGACCTGGCCCAAGGACTGGTTCGGCATGGACCTGCCCGCCGCGCTGGCGCCGGTGGTCGAGGAGGAGATGCAGCGCATCGGCGCGATCGGCGTCGCACGCACCGGCATCCGCCGCCTCGCCGCCGCGACGCTGCTGGCGCACGGCACGCCGGCGCAGAAGGAGAAATGGCTGCGCCGCAGCCTGTCGGGCGAGGACACCTGGTGCCAGTTGTTCAGCGAGCCGGGCAGCGGGTCGGACCTGGCCGGCGCGATGACGCGGGCCGCGTTCAAGGGCAACCGCTGGGTGATCAACGGACAGAAGGTGTGGACCACCAGCGCGCACCATGCCGACTGGGGCTTGTTGCTGGCCCGCACCGACTGGGACGCGCCGAAGCACCAGGGACTGACCTATTTCGTGATCGACATGCACCAGCCGGGCGTGCAGGTGCATCCTCTGCGCCAGATGAACGGGCATGCGTCGTTCAACCAGGTGTTCTTCACCGACGCCGAGGTGCCGCCGGAAAACCTTGTCGCCGATATCGGCAAGGGCTGGGCGGTGGCGACCACGACGCTGATGCACGAACGCCGCGAGGCCGACGGCATCCGCACCTGGGGCCAGGGCAGCAAAGGCAAAGGCCGCATCTACGACGAAGAACGCGCCGAGACCCAGACGGTGATGGAGCCGTACAGGTGGTATCCGCAGCGCGCCGGCCGCGTGGACCTGGTGATCGAGCGCGCCAAGGAAACCGGCAGGATCGCCGACCCCGTCGTGCGGCAGGAGATCGCTCGGCTGCTGACGCTGTCGAAATCCGCGGAATGGATGGCGCGGCGGGCGCGGGCGGCGCAGTTGCAGGGGAAACCACAGGGGCCGGAAGGGTCGCTGGGCAAGCTGGCGTCGTCGAACGTGGCGCGGCTGGCGGCGCAGGTCCATACGCTGATCACCGGGGCGGACGCGATGCTGACCGGCGAGGACGGGCCGATGAACGGGACGATCGCGGAGATCCTGGTGTCCGTGCCCGCCGGGTCGATCGCGGGCGGAACGGACGAGATCCAGAAGAACATCATCAGCGAACGGGTGCTGGCGATGCCGAAGGAGCCTCGGACGGACAACGACCGGCCGTTCCGGGACGTGCCGAAGAACATGGTGACGGCGGGACGGTAGGGGCATCGCCCCCTGCCGGGCGTCGCGTGCGACCTGGTGCGCGATGCCCGATCACCCCGGCTGTTGCCACGGATCGATGGCCTCGAACCCACAGCCGGAAATCCGCGAACATCGCGTGTCGCGACGCTCGTGCCCGTGGCTCTGGCAATCGAGCCGATCAACGCGTCCTAAAGCGCAGGCGGGCCTGGATGTTCCGGGATGACAACTTCCCCGAAGGGCGCGAACCGCGCTCGGATCGGACGGACGAGGTCCAGTCCCGTTTCTTCATCGTCGCGCGCCAGGGCATCGGCGGGGATCGCCCGCAACGCCGCTTCCATGGAATGACCGCGACGGGCGGCGCGGACGCGCAAACGGTCCCGGGTCCGTGTGTCCACGTTGCGAATGGTCAATGTGGTCATGATGCCTCTCTCGCCTGGAAGAATGTAGGCGTTGCATGCGTTGCAGGCAGACATGATCCCTTCGCACCCCGCCCCTGCCATGCCACCATCCCGGCGATGACCGATACCCCAGACCCGATCGCCACCTGGCTCCGCCTGAACCCGGATCCCGTCGCCGACCCGCTGTCCGGCATGGCGGAGGCCGGGCTGCTGGCCCCCTGCCCCGACTACGCCGCCATCGCCCGCACCAAGTCCGCCATCGTCGCCCGCACCGGCCTGCTCGGCCTCGCCTCGGTCTGGGGCGGGCGGCAACTCGTCTACCGCCACTTCCTGGCCCATGGCACCGAGGCCCAGCGTGCCGCCTGGGCCGGCAAGGCGCTGTCCGTCGCGATCTCGGAGCCGGAGGTCGGCGCGCATCCCAAGCTGCTGACCACCCGAGCGGACCGGGTCGCGGCGGGATGGCGGATCACGGGGCGGAAGGCGTGGGTCAGCAACGGTCCCTCCGCCGACGCGATCATCGTCTTCGCGATCACGCAGGAAAACCTCGGGCGCAAGCGCTACAGCGCCTTCATCGTCCCCCGGACCACGCCGGGACTGGCGCTGCAGGCCATGCCCGGCTTCCACGCCCTGCGCCCGTCCCGGCACTGCCTGGTGACGCTGGACTGCCAGGTCCCCGCCGACGCGCTGCTGGGCGAGCCCGGCACCGCCTATGACCGCATGGCCCTGCCCTTCCGCGACGTGGAAGACGCGGTCGGCACCTTCGCCGTCCTCGGCGCCTTGCGCCACGCGGCGCGGATCAGGGACGCCGACGCCGCCGAACTGGGCGCCGTCGTCGCGCTGACTTCGGTGTATGAGGCGGGGGCGGACGCGGTCGTCGCCGCGCTCGACGCCGGGCGGTTCCAGACCGGCGACGCCACGCTGGTGGGGCTGCGGGTGCTGGCGCTCGACATCGCCGCCCGCCTGCGCGCGCTGGTGGGGGAAACGGAAACGCTGACCGACCTGGCCGCCGTTCTGGCTATCGCGAAAGGACCGCGCCTGATGCGCCAGACCCGGCTGGGCGAAGCGGCGATGCGCACGCCATGACCGACAAGCCTCGCTGCCATTGGGCGATGACCGACAACAAGGCCATGCAGGCCTATCACGACACGGAATGGGGCGTGCCGGAGCACGACGACCGGACGCTGTTCGAACTGCTGACGCTGGAGGGCGCGCAGGCCGGCCTGTCCTGGAGCACGGTGCTGGCCCGCCGCGACGCCTATCGCAAGGCCTTCCACGGCTTCGACATCGACCGCGTCGCGCGGATGGCCGATGCGGAGCTGGAGGCGCTGATCGCGGACTCGCCGCTGATCCGCAACCGGCTGAAGATCTATTCCGTGCGCGACAACGCCCAAGCGGCGCAGGCCGCGATCCGCCGGCACGGCAGCCTGGACCGGTATCTGTGGTCGTTCGTGGACCACACGCCGACGCGCAACGGCTGGACCGAACGGTCGCAGGTGCCGGCGACGACGCCGGTCTCGGACGCCATGAGCAAGGCGCTGAAGAAGGCCGGCTTCCGCTTCGTCGGGTCCACCATCTGCTATGCGTTCATGCAGGCGACGGGGATGGTGGACGACCACCTGGTGAGCTGCTTCCGGGCGGGGGGTTGATGCGGGTCGGCGGGTGAAAAGGGGCCGCGATTCTTCCCGCCCCCATCGCGCCATGCTAGCCTCCGCGTCCCCACCGGAAAGGACCCGTCATGCAGAATTCCGAGGAAATCTGGCGCCTCGTCGACAAGCACCAGGATGACCTGATCGCCCTGTCGGACCGCGTCTGGGAGATCCCCGAACTCTGCTACACCGAGTTCAAGTCCTGCGCCGAACACACCGCGATGCTCAAGGCCAAGGGCTTCCGCGTGACCGAGGGCGTCGCCGGCATCCCGACCGCGGTGATGGGCGAGGCCGGCGAGGGCGGCCCCGTCATCGCCATCCTGGGCGAGTACGACGCCCTGCCCGGCCTGTCGCAGGAAGCCGGCGTCGCCGAACCCAAGCCCCTGCCCGGCAGCGGCTTCGGCCATGGCTGCGGGCACAACCTGCTGGGGTCCGCCTCCATGCTGGCGGCCGCCGCGGTGAAGGACTGGCTGGCGGCGAACGGCATCAAGGGCCGCGTCCGCTATTACGGCTGCCCGGCCGAGGAAGGCGGCGCCGCCAAGGGGTTCATGGCCCGTGCCGGCGCGTTCAGCGACGTGGACATCGCGATCTCCTGGCACCCGTCCTCGTTCTCCGGCGTCAACCCGGCGACGTCGCTGGCGAACACGCGGATCGACTTCTCGTTCAGCGGCCGAGCGTCGCATGCCGCGGCGTCGCCGCATCTGGGGCGCAGCGCGCTGGATGCGCTGGAACTCATGAGCGTCGGCGTGAACTACATGCGTGAACACATGCCGTCCGACGCGCGTATCCACTCCGCGATCCTGGACGCCGGCGGCGTGGCGCCGAACGTGGTGCAGGCCTTCGCCAAGGTCCGCTACCTGATCCGCGCGACGAACCTGCCGGACCTGTCGCGGCTGATCGAGCGCGTCAGGAAGATCGCCGACGGCGCCGCGCTGATGACCGAGACCACGGTCACCAGCCAGGTGGTTTCCGCCGTATCCAACCTGCTGGCCAACACGCCGCTGGAGAAGGCGATGCAGGACAACCTGGAACGCCTCGGCCCGCCGCCGTTCGACGAGGCGGACCGCAAGACGGCGGCCAAGTTCCAGGCGACGCTGACGGACGAGGACATCGCGGCGGCGTACCGTCGCGCCGGCATCCCGGTGCGTCCGAACACGCCGCTGTGCGATGCGGTCATCCCCGCGGACGCGAGACCCGACGGCGGCATCGGCTCGACCGATGTCGGCGACGTGTCCTGGGTGGTGCCCACGGTGCAGGCGCGCGGCGCGACCTATGCGATCGGCACGCCGGGGCATTCCTGGCAGCTGACCGGACAGGGCAAGCTGCCGGCGGCGCACAAGGGGCTGGTGCACGTGGCCAAGGTGATGGCGGGCACGGCGGTCGACGCCATCCGCGACGAGACCCTCCGCGCCCGCGCCAAGGCCGACCATGCCGCTCGGGTCGGCAAGACGCCGTATGTCTGCCCGCTGCCGGCCGACCTCGATCCGCCGATCAAGATGTCGGCCTGAGGCGGAAGACGGCGCGGATGCCGCCCTCCGACGTCGAGCTTGTCACCGCCTTCGAAAGCCTCGGCGACAATTGCGAACTCGGCCTGCTGCAGCGCCGCGTGTACGCGGAACCGCTGGGGCTGCTCCGCTTTGCCGGGATCAGCCTGGCCAGCCTGGTGACGGGCCTGCGGACGCGGTTCGCCGGGATCGCCGACGCCGAGGCTGTCCGGATCGTTCCGGAAAACGGCGAATACATGGTCCACCTGCCCCGCCACGGCATCGTCTATCACGCCGACGCCAAGGTCGGTCAGGCGGACCCGGACGCGCTGCACCGCCAGCAGGCCCGGATCCTTCCGTTCCTGGCAGACAAGCTGGTCGCCGACCTGACGTCCGGCGAGAAGACGATGGTGTTCCGGCAGAACGAGCCCTTGCTGGCGAACGGCCTCAACGACCTGCGACAGGCCGTGGCGACATACGGTCCTGCCGTCCTGCTCTGGGTTCAAGCCGCGCGGCCCGGTCATCCGGCCGGCAGCGTCGATGTCATCGACGACCGGCTGATGGTCGGATATGTCAGCGGGTTGGCGCCGCGCCACCACGTTCCGGACCTGGATGTCCCGTCGTGGATCGCCATGCTCCGCCAGGCCCATGCACGACGCCCCGAGGCACGACGCCCCGAGGTACGACGACCCGAGGCACGACGACCCGAAGGTGCGGCGGCCGTGGCCGCAGCGGCTTCGCCTCCGGCCCCGGATCGGATCGAGGTCGCGTTCGGTGTCGACGGCAACGCCGCGGCCTATCTCGGCGAAGGATGGTCCGGGCAGGAGAAGGGTTACTGCTGGTCGGTCAACGACCGCAGCGCCCTCCGTCTGCCTGTCCCTCGGCCCGCCGACCGTTATCGGGTCGACATGCATGTCGTCCCGTTCACCGCACCCCCGGCGCTTCCGGGGCAGCGCCTTGGGGTCGTCGTCAATGGTTCGATGGTTCACAGCTTCAATCCGCTTCCGCGCGGGGACGTGGCTTTCACGTTTCCCGGCGACATCTTGCGGAACCGGGACCAGATCGAGCTTGTATTCGAGCATCCGGACGCGGCGAGTCCGCTGCAGATGACGGGTGGAAAGGACGACCGGCGCCTCGCGGCCGCCTTCCGCACGCTTTCCGTGGCAGCGTCGGAATAAGTGCCCGCCGCCGGCCACGTCAGGGGGCGTCGCCGCGTTGCGATCAGGCGTTTGAGACCCGTTGCCTGCCATGACGACAGGCCAGCGCACAGGAGACCGAGACATGGCCAAGCGATTGACCGATGAACAGCGCGCCTCCCTGGGCGCCACGGTGCCCGGATGGACGCCGGCGCTCGACAAGGACGCCATCCGCCGGGAATTCAAGTTCGCCGACTTCAGCGAGGCCTGGGGCTTCATGACCCGCGTCGCCCTGCTGGCCGAGAAGATGGACCACCATCCGGACTGGGCGAATGTCTGGAACACGGTGCGGATCGAACTGTCCACGCACGACGTCGGCGGCCTGTCCGACAACGACGTCCGCCTGGCCCAGGCGATCAACCGCTTGGTGGCATGAGCGGCCTGCTCAGCGCCCCGGAACGCACCGCGCTGGTCCGGCTGGCGGCGTCCCGGCTGTGCCTGCGCCTGGGCTGGGCGCCGCTGCACGAGGTGCGGCTTGCGAACGGCCGGCGGGCCGATATCCTGGCCCTGCAGCCCGGCGGCGGCTTCGCCTGCATCGAGGTGAAATCCTGCCTGCGCGACTACCTCTCCGACGGCAAGTGGACCGAGTACCAGCCGTTCTGCGACCAGTTCTTCTTCGCCGTCGACTGCGACTTCCCGCGCGACGTCCTGCCGCCGGAGACCGGCCTGATCGTGTGCGCCGACCGCGAGGCCGACATGCTGCGCGAGCCCCTGGCAATCCGCCTGCCCGCGCCGCGCCGCAAGGCGCTGACGGAGCGGTTCGCCTGGCTCGCCGCCGGGCGGCTGGCCGCGCGGGACGACCCCGCCGGCGTCGCGGACCTGATGCTGGCGCTGAACGACGCCTGATCGCGCGATTCAGGCCTCCGTGTTTCTCCCTCCGGCCATCGCGCCTGTTCGTTTGGTCGCGCGATTCAGACCTTCGGGTTTCCCCCTCCGGCCATCGCGCCTGTTCGTTTGGTCGCGCGATTCAGACCTCCGGGTTTCCCCCTCCGGCCATCGCGCTCCTGCCCCCCAGCCTTATGGCCGCCATCCGATCGAGACGGCTTGAACTTACGGCATCGAACCTAGTTTGATGGCGCTCGGCCGCGCCGTTGCCAACGACCCCAAGGTCGGCCGCCCCAGGGTCGCGGCAACGGTGCGGCTCTCCACCAGACGGCGCGCAGCGCGAACACGAAAGTTCATCGGCATGAAGCGGATCGGATCGACCCCGGCATCCCAAACCGTCCCACGGCGTCTCAGGATTGTTCTGTGCGTGACCCTGCTGGGCCTCGCCGCGCCCGTCTGCGTGATACGCCAGCCGGCCGCGGCCGCCGATATCGGTCCGCCCAAGGGCGACCTGATCCAGTCCCTGCTGCCGACGGTGGTGAACATCACGACCAGCAAGGTGGAGCCGCTGAACTCTCCCCCCACCGACCCGGCGCAGGCGGCCGCCCCCCAAACGCCGCCGAAGGCAGCGCCCGCCAATCCCAACGCACCGACGACCGTGAAGGACTATGTCGGGTCCGGCTTCGTCATCGACCCGTCCGGCGTGATCGTCACCAATTACCACGTCGTGGAGGACTCGTTTAAGACCGTCGTGACCCTGTCCGACGGCACCCGGCACCTCGGCCGGACCCTCAGCGCGTCGCGCCTGGCCGACATCGCGCTGGTCAAGATCGACGTCGACCATCCGCTGCAGGCGGCGCATTGGGGCGACAGCGACATGGTGCAGGTCGGCGACCAGGTCTTCGCCGCCGGCAACCCGTTCGGCATCGGCCTGTCGGTATCGGCCGGCATCGTCAGCGGACTGAACCGCGACATCCAGAACTCGCCCTACGACGACCTGATCCAGACGGACGCGACGATCAACCACGGCAATTCGGGTGGGCCGCTGTTCAACATGAAGGGCCAGGTGGTCGGCGTGAACTCGGCCATCATCTCGCCCACCACCGGGTCGGCCGGCCTCGGCTTCGCCATCCCCGCCCGCAGCGCCGAGTTCGTCATCAAGCGGCTGATGACCTATGGCTGGGTGCGGCCCGCCTGGATCGGCCTGAAGCTCCAGGACGTCACCCCGGAGATCGCGCAGTCGCTGGGGATGGAGCAGGCGCGCGGCTCGATCGTGTCCTGGGTCAGTCCCGACGGGCCGTCGGGGAAGGCCGGCCTGCGCGTAGGCGACGTCATCATGACCTTCGACGGGCGGACGCCATCGGACGAGCGGGCCTTGCTGCGCGACATCGCCGAGAGCGATGTCGGCAAGACGATCACGCTGGGCGTGGAACGGAACGGCAGGCCGCAGGAATTGCATGTCGTCACCGGCGAGTGGCCGCGCAACCAATGGGAGGCGCTGGACGCGCCGGTGAAGACGCGGCAGCCGATGATCCACATCCCGCCCGACCTGGGCCTGACGCTGGCGCCGCTGCCGGCGGACGAACGCGCCAGGCTGGGGCTGTCGACCTATAAGGAAGGCGTCCTGATCGCCGCCCTTCCCCCCAACTCCGACCCCGCGCGGCGCGGCCTGAAGACAGGGGACGTGGTGCTGCGCGTGCAGGACAAGCCGGTCTTCACGAAGGCGGACGTGCTGTCGGCCATCGCGGCGGAGCGGGCGGCAAAGCGGCGCTACGTGCTGTTCCTGATCTGGCCCAAGGTCCGGAAAGTCCCCGGTCCGAAGTGGTTCGCGCTGGAGGCCGGGCCGGACGGATTCTGATCCCGGGGTCTGATCCCGCCTGGCGCCCCAGGGTATCAGTGCCCCAGGGTATCAGTGCCCCGAGGTATCAGTGGTTGTTGCGCGACTCCCCGCGCGTCTCGATCACGTTCAGGAACAGCGTCGCCGGTTCCAGGCACGCGCCCTGCCCCAACTGCCCGACCATGGAGCGGTAGATCTCCTCCCACGGGGTCATGCTGAGCAGCTTGGGCGGCGTCCAGGCGGCCTTCCGAGCCTCCAACTCGCCGGGCGGCAGCAGGACGTCGACCTTGCGGGTGTTCAGGTCGATGCGGATGCGGTCGCCGGTCTTCAGGATCGCCAGCCCGCCGCCGACGGCGGCCTCGGGCGAGACGTTCAGGATCGACGGCGACCCGGACGTGCCCGACTGGCGGCCGTCGCCCATGGTCGGCAGCGTCATGATGCCCTGCTTCAGCAGCGCGGCCGGGGGCTGCATGTTCACCACCTCGGCGCTGCCGGGATAGCCGACGGCGCCGCAGTTGCGGATGATCAGCACCGACTGCTCCTCGACGCCCAGGTCGGGGTCTTCGATGCGGTGGTGGTAGTCCTCCGGCCCGTCGAAGACGATGGCCTTGCCCTCGAACACGTTCGGGCGGTCCGGGTTGGACAGGAAGCGGGTGCGGAAATCCTTGTCGATGACGCTGATCTTCATCACCGCGCTGTCGAACAGGTTGCCCGACATCACCACATAGCCGGCGGCTTCCATCAGCGGCTTGTCATAGGACCGGATCACCTCCCGATCGCCGTCCGGGACGTCCTTCAGGTTCTCGGCCAGGGTCTTGCCGGTGACGGTCATGACGTCGCCATGCAGCTTCCCGGCCTTCAGCAGTTCCTTCATCACCGCCGGGACGCCGCCCGCCCGGAAGAACTTCTCGCCCAGGAACCGGCCGGCCGGCTGCATGTCGACCAGCAGCGGGATCTCCGGCCCCAGGCGCTGCCAGTCATCCAGCGAATGCTCCACGCCCATGTGGCGGGCAACCGCGACCATGTGGATCGGACAGTTGGACGACGCGCCCAGCGCGGCGGCGGCGACCACCGCGTTCTCGAACGCCTTCTTCGTCATGACGTCGGAGGGACGCAGGTTCTCCTTCACCATGTCCACGATGCGCCGCCCGGTCTCGTACGCCATCCAGCCGCGTTCGCGATACGGCGCCGGAATGGCGGCGCAGCCGGGCAATGACATGCCCAGCGCTTCCGCCAGGCCGTTCATGGAGCTGGCGGTGCCCATGGTGTTGCAATGCCCGACCGAAGGGGCCGAGGACGACACCATGTCCATGAACTCGTCATAGCCGATCTTGCCCTCGGCATAGAGCTTGCGGCCCTCCCAGACGATGGTGCCGGAGCCGGAGAGGCGCCCCTTCCACCAGCCGTCCAGCATCGGCCCGCCGGACAGCACGATGGCGGGGATGTTGACCGTGGCGGCGCCCATCATCATCGCCGGCGTGGTCTTGTCGCAGCCGGTGGTCAGCACGACGCCGTCCAGCGGGTAGCCGTGCAGCACCTCCACCAGCGACAGATAGGCCAGGTTGCGGTCCAGCGCGGCGGTCGGGCGCTTCCCCGTTTCCTGGATCGGGTGGCAGGGGAACTCCAGCGGCACGCCGCCCGCGTCGCGGATGCCGTCGCGGATCCGGCTGGCGAGTTCCACGTGGTGGCGGTTGCAGGGCGAGAGGTCCGACCCGGTCTGCGCGATGCCGATGATCGGCTTGCCGCCCCGCAATTCCTGCGGGGTGATGCCGTAGTTCATGTAGCGCTCCAGGTAGAGCGCGGTCATCGCCGGATCGGCGGGTTCATCGAACCAGCGGCGGGAACGCAGGCGTTTGGGTTCTTCGTCGGCCATGGGACGCACCTCCGCGCGGAGAGTTGTCAGGCACGGCAGCGGCGGTCAAGCCGGGACGACCCCAGCGCGCGGCATCCCCACCGGAGGGGCGCAGCTCGGGCGAGAGGCTTTCCCCGCCGCGCCGATTGGGGAACATTTGCCGGATAAGAAACTTGGAGTGGAACGTATGCTTACGACACGGCGTGGTATTCTGGCCGGCGCGGCCTCGATCGGCTTCGCGACCCGGATACGAGCGCAAGAGCGCCCGATCAGGATCGGGGTGCTGACCGACATGTCCGGTCCGTACCACGACACCGGCGGGCCGACCGTCGTCGCCTGTGCCCGGCAGGCCATCGAGGACCTGGAACTCGCGGCCCGCGGCATCCGCGTGGAGGTGCTGGCGGCCGATCACCAGAACAAGGCCGATATCGGCATGTCGATCGCTCGCCAATGGTTCGATCGCGACGACGTCGATGCGGTGCTGGACGTGAACAACAGCTCGATCGCGCTGGCGATCAACGGCCTGGTCACCGAGAAGGACAAGGTGCAGCTCTGCACCGGCGCCGCCTCGGCCGACCTGACGGGCAGCGGCTGCAGCCCGAACATGGTGCACTGGCTGAACGACACGTGGTGCGACGCGCACGCGACCGGCAACGCGGTGCTGCGGACCGGCGGCGACAAGTGGTTCTTCATCGTGGCGGACTACACGTTCGGCCACCTGATCCAGCAGCAGACCGCGCAGGTGGTGCAGGCCGCGGGCGGCAAGGTGATGGGCTCCGTCGCCTATCCGTTTCCGGCGACGACCGATTTCTCCTCCTTCCTGGTCCAGGCCCAGGCGAGCGGCGCGAACGTCGTGGCGTTCTGCAACGCCGCGGGCGACCTGGTGAACTGCGTCAAGCAGTCGCACGAGTTCGGCCTGGCGTCGTCCGGCACGCGGCTGGTGGGCATGGTCACCTACATCACCGACATCCATACGCTGGGCGCCGGCGCCGCGGAGGGCCTGCTGCTGAACGAGCCGTTCTACTGGGACCTGAACGAGCGGACCCGAGGCTTCGCCGCGCGCGTAAAGCCGAAGACGCCGAACAACGTGCCGAACGGGGAGCATGCCTGCGCCTATGGCGCGACGGTCCACTACCTGAAGGCCGTCGCCCAACTGGGCGCGGCGCGCGCGAAGGCGTCGGGACGCGATGCCGTGGAGGCGATGAAGCGGATGCCGACGGACGATGACTGTTTCGGCGCCGGGTCGGTGCGCGAGGACGGGCGCGTGCTGCACCCGGTCTATCTGTTCCAGGTGAAGACGCCGGCCGAGAGCAAGGGCCCCTGGGACCTCTACAAGAAGATCGGCGACGTTCCGGCGGCGCAGGCGTTCCGGCCATTGCAGGACGGCGCCTGCGCGTTCATCAAGGCCTGATCCGCGAAGGGCGTCGCGCATCCACGCGCGGCGCCCCCGCCGATGGGACGATCCGGAGGACGCGATGCACCTGCTTCATATCCTGCTGCCCGTGTTCGGGGTGTTCATCCCGGCGCTGCTGCTGCCGGGCCCGGATTTCATCGGCGTGGTCCGTTCCGCCATGACCCGCGGCGCCCTCGGCGGCCTGAAAACCACGGCCGGCGTCACGCTGGGCCAGGGGGTTTATGCCACGCTCAGCATCCTGGGCCTGTCGACGGTGATGCTGCACTACGAGTGGCTGACCTGGGTGGTGCGGGTGGCCGGCGGCGCCTACCTGATCTATCTCGGCGTCCGGCTGGTGTTCGCCGGCCCGGGGGCGGCCCGGCCGGCAGAGGTCCGGCAAGGGGATGTGCCAGGGGATGTGCCAGGGGACATGCAGCCGGACGTGCAGGGCAGCGCCTTCCTGTTCGGGTTCTTCGTGACGCTGACCAACCCGAAAGCGGTCGTGCTGTTCGCCAGCATCTTCGCCACCGCCGTCACCGCCGACACGCCCGCCTGGGTCATGGCGCTGATGATCGCCCTGGTGATGGCCAGCGCCGCGACCTGGTACGCGATCGTGTCGGTGTTCATGGCATCGCCCCCGGTGATGCGCCGCTTCGCGCACGCCCGCCATGTCATCGAGCGTGTCGCCGGCGTCTGCTTCGTCGCCGTCGGCCTGCGTATCCTGGCCGACGCGCGCAACCCGGTGACGCCCTGACGGCCTGCGTCGCTTTCGCCTGGGTCGCCCCCTTCGTCCTGCCCCCTTCGTCCTGCCCCCTTCGTCCTGCCCCCTTCGTCCT
>NZ_DASZTJ010000230.1:0-20128 GCF_035548235.1 Rhodopila sp. | reverse complement strand
AAGCTGCGAGAGATTGCGGAGGGCCTTCGACCGTCCGCTCTCCTGGCGGAACTCGGCGGAGCGGGCGCTGCCCAGGAACGTGCCGCCGATCTGGATGATGCCGCCCACGTCCCGCGCGGTGAGTTGGCGGAACTGGCCGTCCACCAGACCTTGCCAGCCCTGGCGCACCCCGTGAACCGTCATCCCCTGGTCGAGCGCGCTGCGCGTCACCGCGCGGATGGCGGCATTCATGCCGGGGGCGTCGCCACCACTCGTCAGCACCGCAATATGTTTCATACCGACAACATTATGGACAAGTGACCGTACAGTCCACCCTACTGGACAAGCCTATCGAGATACGCCGCGATCGCCGCGCCGTCCACCGAGGTGCAAGCGACATAGCCGTCGGGCCGCACCAGCCAGATCGCACCGTGCGCGAGCGGCGGACGCAGCGCCGGGTCGAGCAGCCGGCCGAACCGGGCGAGAAGACCGTCGATGGCAGGGCCGGGATCGGCAAAGAGGGCGAAGCGGGGGTCTCCGCCCGAGCCGGGGGGTGTCTGGCCGGCGGTTGGCCGCACCCGCTCGCCCGGCCGTGGACCCGGTCCGCCTTCCAGGTGCACGCCGTTCAGCGGGCTGTCGGGATAGCCGATCGTCACCTCCGACATCGTCTGGGCCATCGCGTCACGGACGACCGACAGGCCCAACATCAGGTGCCCGGCCAGATTGCGCAGCCGCTGGGCGATCGGGTTGTGCAGCGTACCGACCTCCGTCATGCGGCCGGCCATCGCCAGCACAGCGTCGGCGACCTTGCTCCGTTCCGGGCTGTAGCTGTCCAGTATTGCCCCGCCGCATGCCCCGCGCTCCACCAGCGCCAGCTTCCAGGCCAGGTTGAAGGCGTCCTGCATACCGGTGTTCATGCCCTGGCCGCCCGCCGGACTGTGGATGTGCGCCGCGTCGCCGGCCAGGAACGCGTGCCCGTAACGATATGCGGCGACCTTTCGTTCGTTGATGCGGAACCCCGACAGCCAGATCGGATTGAATGCAACCATCCCCGGCGCGCCGCGGCGGTCCAGCAGCGCCTGGACCTCGGCCAGCGTCGGCGTGGGCGGAAGGGCATCCCCCGATGCCGGCCGGTCGGCGACGACCCGGTAGCGGCCGGGCGAGATCGGGAAGAGCACCAGCGCGCCCTCCTGATGCCAGTACACCGAGATCGCGGTGTCGGGATGGGGATAGCCTCGCAGATGGACATCCGCGAGCAACCAGTCGCTGTCCATCGTTTCCCCCGCGAAGACCGCCCCGACGCCGTGGCGGACCGCGCTGTGCGCTCCGTCGCATCCGATCAGCCAGGGGGTGGCGACCGGTTCCTCGCATCCGTCGGCGTGGCGCAGCACCACCTTCGCGCCGGTGTCATCGGTTGCGAATGAAATCATCTCGACGCTGCGTTCCACCTTCCCGCCCAGCACGACAAGACGTTCCTCCAGCAGCCGCTCGGTTTCCGACTGCGGCAGCATCAGGCCGAAGGCATACGGGCTGTCGACATGCTCCATCGTGATGCGCCCAATGGCCTTGTCGCCGGCGACGAACTCGACCGCTCCGACCCGGCACCCCGCCGAGATGAATGGCGCCGCGCCACCGCCGCGGTCCAGCAACTCAAGTGTCCGGCTCCAGATCACCAGGGCCTTGGACTTGTCGGTCCTCTGTCCCGCCTTGTCGACGATGCGGACGGGCACGCCGAAACGGATGAGTTCCGAGGCCATGGTCAGGCCGACCGGGCCGGCGCCGACGATCAGGATGGGGAGGGTCATCGGTGGTGATCCTTCCAAGCGGACGAAAATCATGGAACAGTCGCGGGCAACCCCGTCTCGATCGCGACCTCTTGCCAGGAGGCCGGATGCTTCCACAGGACCATGTTAGCGCCGCGACCCCGGTTGGCGCTACGCTTGTGCGCGACGGCGCCACGTTCCGCGTCTGGGCGCCACGAGCCTCGGCGGTCTACCTGCACGGCCGCTTCGGCGGTGTGGCCTATGACGCGCAAACCGACGATCGGCTGCTGGCGCATGACGGAACGGGCTATTGGACCGGCTTCCAGCCGGGTGCCGCAGACGGCGATCCGTACCGGTTCTGGGTCGTCGGCGTGGGCGGGAGTGGCCACAAGCGGGATCCGTATGCCCGCGAACTCGCGCCGGAAGGTTTTCCCGACTGTTTCTGCATCCTGCGTGCCGTAGATCGTTACCCTTGGCACGATGCCGCGTTTCGCGCGCCCGACTTCTCCGACATGGTCGTCTATCAGTTGCATATCGGAACGTACGCGATCTCGCGGTTCGGCATCGCTTCAAACTTTCTCGATGTCGCGGCCAAGGTGCCGTATCTCGCGGCCTTGGGCATCAACGTGCTGCAGCCGTTGCCGATAGACGAGCAGGAGACCAACCCGAGCATGGGATATGGCGGAGCGGATCTGTTTTCGCCGGATTTTCCATATGTGGCGACTGACGGTCTGCCGGCGTACCTGGAGGCGATCAATGGCATCCTCGCCGGTAAGGCGCTGGCGCCGCTGACGCTGGCCGACATCTCATCCGGCACCAACCAGCTCAAGGTGCTGGTCGACCTCTGCCATGTCCATGGCATCGCGGTGATGTTCGACGTCGTCTACAACCATGCCGGCGGCTTTTCGGTTGCCGGCTTGCTCGATGACAATTGTCTCTACTATTTCGATCGTGCCAGGAATGTCGGCGACAACAACGACAGCCTGTATTTCACCAACCAGGATCGCGGTACCGGCGGCCTCGCCTTCGCACTGTGGAACGGCGATGTCTGCCGCTTTCTTCAGGACAACGCGGCTCGGTATGTCGCCGAATACCACGCGGACGGGTTTCGTTACGACGAGATCAGTATCCTGCTGTCCACCAGCCAGGCCACGGGATGGGCGTTCTGCCGCGAGCTGACATCGGCACTTCGTGGCCTGCAGCCACGCTTGCTGCAAAACGCCGAGTTCTGGCCTGGGGAATTCAACGACATACCCACGACGGCGCAGCCGATCGTAACGCCCGCGAGCCTGGGCGGCGCCGGCTTCGACGTCGTACAGCACGATGCCTTGCGCAGCGCACTTCGGGGCGCGGTCGGTGCCGCCTCGGCGGGGGCAGGGGCCACTCTCTCCATGGTGTCGATCGCCGGCGCGCTCTATCCGCCGGGCTTCGACCATGCCTGGCGTGCCGTCACCTGCATCGAGAACCACGACCTGGTGATGGTCGGACGCAGCCCGCGCATTCCGATGCTGGCCGATGGGTCGCAGCCTCGGTCGTGGTACGCGCGCAGCCGGGCGCGGGTCGCGAATGCGATCCTGCTGACCGCGCCGGGCATCCCACAGCTCTTCATGGGGCAGGAATTCCTGGAAGAAAAACCCTGGGGCGTCGACCCCGCGGGGCCGGCCCTGATCGGATGGGCCGGGCTGGAAAATACCGCAGACATAACGATGGCAGACCACCTGCGCTTTACGCAGGACGTTCTGCGCCTCCGCCGAACCATGCCGGCGCTCCGCGACGACAATGTCCACCCCTATTACGTGTCCGATACCGATCGCGTCCTGGCCTATCACCGTTGGATCGATGGCGTGGGCGCGGACGTGATCGTGGTCGCGACCTTCGCCGAGGCGACATGGTGGGGATACAGCCTGGGCTTTCCCTTCGCGGGCCCCTGGAGGGAAATCTTCAACAGCGACGTCTACGACAACTGGGTCAATCCGCAGGTCGCCGGCAACGGGGGCGGGATCGACGCGGCGGGCGGCCCACTGCACGGGTTCGTCGCCTCCGCGTCGATCGTGATCCCGGCCAACGGAGTGGTGGTCTTCGCCCGGTCCTGATCGGCCGGACGCTTTCGATACCCCGCGCCCGCACCATTAACCTTTCATACATCAACGCCCGGTATCGTGGCCCGTACAACCACTGGTGACCGATCTTGCGCCTGTCGCGCCTTCTGCCCGCATTCCTGCTGCTGCTGACGGTCGCCTGGACCCCTGTTGTCTGGAGCCCGGCCCGGGCGCAGGTCCGCATCAAGGACATCGCCGATTTCGAGGGTGTGCGGGAGAACCAGTTGATTGGCTATGGCCTCGTCGTCGGCCTGAACGGCACCGGGGACAAGCTGCAGAACAACGTCTTCACGCGCGAATCCCTGATCGGCATGCTGGAGCGGCTGGGCGTCAACACCCGCGACCAAGCCGCGGCGCTGTCGACCAAGAACCTTGCCGCCGTCATGGTCACCGCTGAACTGCCGGCCTTTGCCCGCAGCGGGAGCCGGATCGACGTCGCGGTCTCGGCGCTGGGCGACGCCACCAACCTGACCGGCGGGACGCTGCTGGTGACCCCCTTGCTGGCTGCCGACGGGGAAGTCTACGCCGTCGCCCAAGGTACCCTCTCCACCGGCGCCATTGCCGCCAGGGGGGCAGCCAGTTCGGTGACGCGCGGCGTGCCGACCGCCGGGCAGATCGTCAACGGCGCGACGGTCGAGCGCGAAGTGCCGTTCAAGATGGCGCAGGACAACAGCTTGCGGATCAGCCTGCGCAACCCCGACCTGACCACCGCCCAGCGCATCGCCAGCGCCATCAACGCCTCGGTCGGCCATATCGCCAAGGCGACCGATCCACGCACCGTGCTGCTCGACCTGACCGCCCGCGACAAGATCGAGACCCTGGGTGCGATCGAACGCCTGCGCGTAGAACCCGACAATTCCGCCACCGTCGTGATCGACGAGGCCAGCGGCACCATCGTCATGGGTGCCAATGTCCGGATCAGCACCGTGGCGATCGCGCAGGGGAACCTGACGATCCGCGTGACCGAAACGCCCGAGGTCAGCCAGCCCAACCCGTTCTCCCAGGGCACGACGCAGGTCGTGCCGCGCACCACGATCCAGGTGGATGACCAGCATGACCGCAAGCTGGGCATCCTGCCGGCCGGGGTCACGCTGCGCGACCTCGTCGCCAGCCTGAATGCTCTGGGCGTCGGGCCGCGCGACATGATCAGCATCCTGCAGGCGATCAAAGCCGCGGGGGCGTTGCAAGCTGATCTGCAGGTGCGGTGATGGCTGACCTGTTCGCCCCGCTTCAGCTCGATCCGTCGCTGATGGTGCGGCCGGCTGCGCCGATGGTGCCGTCGGGCGCGAGCCAGGCGAAGGTCGCCCCAGGAAACGTCAAGCCAGGGAGCGTCATGCCAGGGAATGTCACGCCGGCGAACATCACGAAGGCGGCGCACGATTTCGAGGCGATGGCGATCGCCCAGTTCCTCCAGCCGATGTTCAACACGGTGGATACGGCGAAGGGGCCGTTCGGCGGCGGCGCGGGCGAGGAAGCCTGGCGGCCGATGCTGGTCGAGCAGTTGGCCAAGAAACTCGCCGACCATGGCGGGCTGGGCCTGGCGAAGCAGATCCAGGCGGCGATGGAACGCGCCCAAGGAGGCGTGCCAGGAGGTATGCCGGGTGATACGCCGTCTGGCGCTCCTGGGGCTGTCCCAGGCGCCGCGCCAGGGATCCTTCAGCAGCGGGGAATCCGGAAATGACCCAGGCCTCGTTCGACGCCGCACATGACCTCGAAGCGCTGCTGGAGGAGGAAAACGCTCGGTTGCACGCCGGCGATTTCGTCACAGCAGCCGGCTTCGCGGCGCGGAAGGAAGCACTGATGGCTACCCTGAACCATGCCACCCTGGGCATGCCGGCGATCTTCAACAATCCCGATTTCCAGGCCATCGGGCGCCGGCTGAGCCGACTGGTCGAAGACAATCGCAAGCTGCTGGAGATCGCGATGCAGGTCCAGCTCCGGCTGGTTCGCCTCGTCGCCAGCACGCCCCCGTCGGATTGCCTGATCTATACCAGCACCGGTGAACCGCTCCGCGACCCGTTGCCACGCGGGCTGACGTTCGCCGCCCAGGGATGAGGCGTCACTGAACGGCCGGGTAGGGCGCCTCCCACTTGTCCAGGTAGACGAAGTCCGACAGCTTGCCGCGCCCCACCGGGCCGAATTTCCCCATCGGGTAGCCGATCGGCAGGATGGCATAGGAATGGACGCCCTCCGGCAGGCCCAACGCGGCGTCGGCTTCCTTGGCGTGGATCATGTGCCGCGTCGTCAGCGTAGACCCCAATCCGAGGGCGCGGATGGCCAGCAGCATGTTCTGCACGGCGGGATAGATGGAGGCGCCATTCATCCGGCTGGGGTTCGGCCCGTCCACCAGGCAGGCGACGATCCAGACCGGTGCTTCGTGGTAGTGCTCCGTCAGGTATTCAACGGCGCTGTGCTGACGCTTGTATTTGTCGCCGGTGACGCCCGGCGGTGGGGCGGAACTGGTGTAGCGCGGGCCGATCACCTCGTCGAAGGCCTTCTTGTACCAGGCCTGCACGGCCTTCTTGATCGCCGGGTCCTTCACGACGAGGAACCGCCAGGTTTGGTTGTTGCCGCCATTGGCCGCGCAGATGCCGGCTTCCAGGATCTTGCGGATCATGTCGTCCGGAACCGGATCGGGCTTCAGCCGGCGCATCGCGCGGGTGGTGCCGATGATCTCGAAAACGTCCTGCATGGATGACCCCTCCGTCCGGTTGAGCGGGAACGCCGTAGCGGCAGGCCTGCGCCCACCGTCCCGGCGCCCCGTCAGATCGCCGCCTCATGGAAAATACGGCGGACATCGCCGCCCCATGCCTTCTGCAGCCGGCCCAGCCAGTATTCCGCCTGGGTCGGCCCACCCGCCGCGATTTCCCGCAACGGGTCGAGGTAGATCGTCTCATCCTCTCCGGCGGCGTTCCGCCTGGCACGCGCGCGCAGCCCGTCGCGTGCGATCGCCAGCACGTCGGGCAGGATGTCGCGCAGCGTCCCTCCGCGCCATGGCGCCGCCAGCCCCTGGCGGGGCACCGCCGATCGGGCGGTCACCGCGTCGTCCCATGTGGCATCGCGCAGCAGCGCCTCGGCAGCGGCGAGCGCGGCCGGGTCGTAGAGCAGTCCGACCCAAAGCGCCGATTGCGCCACCATCATGTCCGCCCGCCCGGCATCCGCACCGCGCATCTCCAGGTAGCGCTTCAGGCGGACATCGGTGAACGCTGTGGTCACATGGTCCGCGAAATCCCCCAGCGTCGCCGTCACGCCTGCCAGTTCCGGCACACGGCCGGCCATGAAATCGGCAAACGACTTGCCGGCGACGTCGATGTAGCCCCCGTCCCGATAGACGAAATACATCGGCACGTGCTCGATCAGCCATTGGGCGTGGCGCTCGAAGCCGAACCCGTCCTCCAGCATCACCGGCGGGATTCCCGAGCGCTGGTTGTCGGTGTCGGTCCAGACATGCGCACGATAGGACAGGAACCCGTTCGGCTTCCCTTCGGTGAACGGGGAGTTCGCGAACAGCGCCGTCGCCAGGGATTGCAGCAGCAGCGACACGCGGATCTTGCGGCGCATGTCCGCCTCTGATTCGAAATCGAGGTTGACCTGCACCGTGCAGGTCCGGGTCATCATATCCAGCCCCAGGTTGCCGACGGTCGGCATGTAGCGGCGCATGATCGCGTAGCGGCCTTTCGGCATCCACGGCATCTCGGCCCGCGTCTTCAGTGGATGGAAGCCCAGCGGTGCGAATCCCATGTCCAGGGTGCGGCAGACGGCGCGCACCTGGTCGAAATGCGCCTCCAGCTCCGCCTGCGTCTCGTGCAGTGTCTCGACCGGCGCGCCCGACAGTTCCAACTGGCCGGCCGGCTCCAGCGAGACAGAGGCGCCGTCCTGTTTCAGGCCGATCGTGTTCTCGCCGTCGAGGATCCGCTCGCCCCCGAACCGGGCAAGGCCGCCCAGCAGGTCGCGGATCGAGCCGGGCTGCCCGTCAGCGGGCAGGTACGGCGGGGGAGACAGATCGGTGTGGCGAAAGCCGAACTTCTCGTGTTCCGTGCCGATGCGGAACCGCGCCGAGGGTTTGCAGCCAGCGGCGAGATACTCGGCCATCTGGCGAACCGACGTAAGCGGCGTGGCGTCGGCGTCTCCTGGATTGGACATTTATGTCTCTAAATCAAGTCGTTGACCCTGACCCGGCGTGCGGTGCACGGCGGACCGACGGTCGAGCGTGACCCCGTCCGGTCGCCGGATCGGGGGCACGCATCGCTGTTGGGTAGAGGGTATTAGCGCCAGCCGGTCGCTTGCAACAGGGCCAGTCCCGCGATGGCTGCCGTCTCGGCGCGCAGAATGCGCGGGCCAAGGCCGACCGGCCGCAGCGTCGGCGCCCGTTCCAACAGGGCATAGTCGCGCGGGCCGAACCCGCCCTCGGGTCCGATCAACAGGCCGCAAGGGCCGGGGACAGGGTGGATCGGCGGCGCGTCGGTGCGTTCCAGGGCGGCGAACAAGGGACGGTCGGCGGGCCAGAAGGTCAGCACATCCGCCAGCTTCCGTGGCGGCTGGATCATCGGGACCGTCATCCGTTCGGACTGTTCGGCGGCCTCCACGGCGATCGCACGGAGGCGATCCTCGTTGACCCGCGCCGCATTGGTCCGTTCGGTGACGACCGGCAGCAGCGCTGCGACCCCCAACTCCGTCGCTTTCTGCACCACGAGGTCGGTGGTGTCGCGCTTCAGCAGCGCGAAGGCCAGCCAGACGTCAGTGTCGCCGGCCTGCGGGCGGAGCAACCGGTCGACGCGGAACAGGCCCTTGCCGCGGCCCAGCGTCTCGATCCGAGCGGACCACTCGCCGTCATGGCCGTTGAAGAGGTGGATGTCGTCGCCGGGCGATCGGCGCATGACGGTGCCGAGGTAGTGGGCCTGGTTTTCGGTGGCCTCGATCAGGACGCTAGGAGCCAAGGGTGGTGTGACGAATAGGCGGAGCATCGGGTGATGATAGCAGAAGTCACCCATCCGGATGCGCTGTGGTTGCATAGCGGCCGGTCTTTTGGCACCGCGGCCAGGCATGACGCACGGCCCGAACCCCGCTACGGTGCCGCCGAGGACTGAAAGTCACCATGCATACCGACATCATCGCCCATGGCTGGGTCGCCCGGTTCCCCGACCGCTGGCGTCCCTATCTCCTGCTCGCTCGGCTGGACCGGCCCATCGGCGCCTGGCTGCTTTTCCTTCCCGGCCTCTGGGGCATCCTCCTCGCGCGGACATCGCCGCTGGAGAGCCTCCGGCTGATCGTCCTGTTCGGCATCGGCAGCGTGGTGATGCGGTCGGCCGGCTGCGTGGTGAACGATCTGTGGGATCGCGATATCGACCGCAAGGTGGCACGCACGGCGGGCCGGCCGCTGGCATCCGGCGCCTTGCAGGCACGGCATGCGCTGTTGTTCCTGGCACTGCTGCTGGCAATCGGCCTGGCGATCCTGCTGCAACTGAACCCACTGTCGCAGGTGCTTGGCGTGGCGTCCCTGGTGCTGGTCGGCCTCTACCCGCTCGCCAAGCGCGTGACCTGGTGGCCCCAACTCGTGATGGGGTTCACTTTCGGCTACGGCGCGCCGCTGGGCTTCACGGCCGCCGCAGGGCGGGTCGACGCCGCCTGGGCAGCGATCTATCTCGCGGCAATCCTGTGGGACCTGGGCTTCGACACGATCTACGCGCACCAGGACCGGGAAGATGACGCGCTGATCGGCGTCCGCTCCACTGCGCGGCTGTTCGGGGACCGCACGCGTCCGTTCCTGGCGGCCTGTTACGTCGCCACCATGGCCGCCCTGGCGCTCGCCGGCTGGCTGGCCGGGCTGGGACCATGGTTCTACCTGGCACTGATCCTGCCCGCCGCGTTGCTGGCGCGTCAGGTGGCCATGCTCGACATCGACGATCCGGCGCTGTGTCTGCGTCTGTTCCGAGCGAACCGGGAGGTCGGGCTGGCGGTTGGCCTGGCGATCCTCGCCGGCTGGCTGTGAACGACGCGCCGGCGTTCATCCGGACCCACACCCTGCCGGGAACCGCGCCGCACGTGCCGGAGGTGACGCTGCATCTCGCCAGCGAGATCACCCCGATCTGGCACGCGACCGAGACCTGGCTGGCCGAAAACGACCTGGCCCCGCCGTTCTGGGCCTTCGCCTGGCCGGGTGGGCAGGCCCTCGCGCGCCACGTGCTCGACAACCCAACGCTGGTGGCGGGCAAGCGCGTGCTGGACTTCGCCGCGGGCGGCGGGATCGCGGCGATTGCCTGCGCCCTGGCCGGCGCGGCGCGGGTCGAGGCGGCGGAAATCGACCCGTTGGCGCTGGCGGCGATCCGGATGAATGCCGCCGCCAACGGCGCCGCTGTCGAAGCAGCGGTCGAGCCCGTGGGCGACGTCGTGGGCGCAGCCTGCCGCTGGGACGTCGTGATGTGCGGCGATGTCTGCTACGAGGCCGCCATGACCGGCCACATCATGCCCTGGCTCCAGGGGCTGGCCGCATCGGCGGACGTCTGGATCGCCGATCCCGGCCGGGCCTATCTGCCGAAAGCCGGCCTGCAGCCGTTCGCCCGCTACCGGATCGACACCACGCTGGAACTGGAGGACCGGACCAGCCGCGACGTCGTGTTCTACCGCTTGGGCGGCGGGTGACCGAACGGCGTGCCGTTGATGCGGACGCCACGCTCATCGAGGTCGATGTCCCAGACGATCGTCTTCCCGTCCGCCTTGCCCATGCCCTTGGCCATGTAGAGCATCGGCATGACATGGCCGAACGCCTGGTTGCCCTGGGCTTGCGAGATCAGCGCGTCCATGCCCGAGGCAACGATGTGGATGTGGCCGGCGAACCCCCCGTTCTCCGACGGTAGCAGGTGCGCGGTCCCGGTCAGCGCGAGCGGCCCGGCGTCGATGTTGAACGGATCGACGCTGACGCTGGCGCCCGGCGTGCGCAGCAGCCGCAGCGCCTGAGCCTGCAGTGCCATGGGATCGGCGTTCTCCGCCAGCGCGGCGCGCAGCAGCGCCACGACCTGGTCGGACGGCAGTCCGTGGATGCGGTTCCGCAGCGAGATATGCTTGGGCACATATGCGGCATAGGGACCGGATAGCGCGGCGGGCACCACCACATCGTTGATGGCGAGATCCATCCCTGCGTCCACGTCCTGGTTCGCGGTGTCGCCGTGCAGGCCGATGATGACGGTGCCGGCGCCGCCTTGCAGGTGCTGATCGCTGAGCGTCACGCCTTCCAGTGTTTCATTCACCTCGAAGCGGTTCAGCAGCCCGGTGGCGTCGTCCAGAAGCGCCCGCAGGCTCCCGCGCGGGTCCTTGATCGCCGGCAGCGAGTCCGCGCCTGGCTTCGGCAAGTCCGCCAGCAACGTGTGCAGCCCGGCCCGCAGCCGCTCGCCCTTGGCCTTGTCCAGCCCCTGGACCGAGACATCGACGCTGACCCGCTTCGTCCGGAAATCGATCGGCGGTTCCTTGTCATGATCGATGGACACGGCCCAACCGGTCGCCTCGCCTGTGGAGATCAGGCCGACGCGCCCGTCGCCGTCGGCGGTGATCGACCCTTTCACCGCGTAATGTGCGAGGGTTTGCCGCGCCCGCTGCCCGCCGGCTTCGGACTGCAGGTGGATGTCCTCCAGTCTGGCCGCGTAGGTCGTCGGCTGCTTCATGTCCGGCACGATATGCGCGGTGATGTCCTGCCTGCCGATCGTATACGTGACCTTGCCGCCTCCGGGTCCGCTTGCGGGTCCGTTCGACTCGATCGTCGCATGCGACGGGAAGGTCAGCGACTGCACGTCCCAGGCGCCGTCGCCGGTCGGCCGCGCGAGGGCCGTCACCGCTGGATCGGAGGGGGCGATCAAGCCAGTGACCGGCAGATGGATGCGATAGGCGTCACCCTCTGGCGAGACCTGGGCGTCGGGTGCCAGTCCGTTCACCGCGCCGAATGTCGCGAAGGACAGCGCATCCCCCAGGCTGCGCCGGACCGAGTCGATGTCTGAACCGGCGGTTTGGGCCTGAGCGGTCTGGGCCTGAGCGGTTTGGGCCTGAGCGGTGGCGACCGGAACGGCCGGCGCGAGCAGCAGGAGGCATAGGGCAAGTCGGCGCATGGAAACCCTTTTATCGATGGTACGAAACGGTCAGTCCGCATCCGCCATTTTCGCTGCGACGGCGGCCGTCGGCAGCCACACGCTGACGGTGGTGCCGACGTTTTCCTCGCTTTCGATCTGCAACTGTCCGCGGTGACGATTCACGATGTGCTTGACGATGGCAAGTCCAAGCCCGGTGCCCCCGATCGCTCGGGACCGCCCCTTGTCGACGCGGTAGAACCGTTCCGTCAGGCGTGGCAGATGCTCCTTGGGGATGCCAAACCCCTGGTCGCTGACCGACACCACCACACCCGGACGATTGGGCCAGGGGCGAGTGGTCGGAGTCGGCGAGGCGGGAAGGGATGGCGCTTCGGGGTCGGTTTCGCTTCTGGCGGCGAGGACTTGGGATTGGGCTTGGGTCTGGGATTGACCCGGACCGGCCAGCATGCTCGCCGTCACCATCAGCACGCCGCCGTCGCGCCCGTATTTCAGCCCGTTGTCCAGCAGGTTCTGCAGCACCTGCGCCAACTGGTCGGCATCGCCGATGACATGCGGCAGATCAGGCGGGACCCGCAGGTCCAGCGTCGTACGCCGCTGCGCCAGCCGCGGTTCGAACCCCGCCGCGATGCGGGTCATCAGCGCCGCCAGGTCGACCGGGTCCGATGGCGGCTGATGTTCGGTCAGCTCGACCCGCGACAGGTTCAGCAGGTCGTCGATCAGCCGGTTCATCCGCGCCCCTTGCTCCGCCATGATCGCCAGGAAGCGCTGCTGGGCATCGGGGTCGTCGCGGGCGGGACCCTGCAATGTCTCGATGAAGCCGATGACCGAGGCCAGCGGGGTACGCAGCTCATGGCTGACATTGGCGACGAAGTCGGCGCGCATGCGCTCCACTACACGTTCACGCGTGCGGTCGGACAGCACTACCAGGATCTGGCCGCCATCGGCCAGCGGCGGGTCCATCGGCACCACGTTGGCGATGACGTCGCGGGAGATCGGCGCGCGCAGGCCGAATTCGGCGACCTGTACCTGGCCGGTGCCGAGGCCGCGCTCGATCGCCGCACGCAGGGCGGGATGGCGCAGCACCGCAGCCATGTCATCGCCGAAGGCGATACGAGCGGCGGCGTTGGTCCGACGCACTGAACGATCGTCGGCGATGACGATCACCGGATCCGGCAGCCGCTCCAGGATCAGCGTATCCGCCCGGCGGTGCTGCGCCTGCTGGGCCGCTCGGACGGACAGGCGGCGGGACAGCCGTTCGATCTCACGGCCCAGCGGCTCCATCATCAGGGCCTGGGTGCCGTCCAGCGTCGGCCCCGGCTCCTCGGTGCCGACCTGGCGAACCGAGTCGGTCAGGAGGTCCAGGTCACGCAGCCAGAGCAGCGTGAAGACGCCGGCCGAGGCCGCCGTGACCGCCATCGCGGCCACGGCGGCCCAGGCATCCGTCCAGCCGAGCACGGCTATGAAAGACAGCACCAGGATCGGCGCACCCGCGAGGCAACTGGCGAGGCCGACCAGGCGCACGGAAGGTCAGCCTGCTGCGTCGGCGCGCTGATAACGCGCCCGGATGCCGCGCTCGATCGCCAGCGCGATCAGCGTGTCGAGACCCAGTTCCCGCCTGACGAATTCCAGCATGTCCAGCGCCTGCCCCTCCCTGGCATCCTGGCGAGGCTCCCGCCGGATTCCCTCGCGGCCGCCGGCAATGACTTCGCATGCCAGGGCATACGCTGTCTCCCGCAGTTTTGGTGACAAAGCGTTCCGGATCAGGCTGGCCGCGTGACTGAGGCCCTCCTCCTCGTTCAGCAGTCGTACCGCTGCCTCGGTCACGTCGTTCAGCTGGCTGGTGGTGAAGTCCTGGAAAGCCGGCAGGGTCTGGACCTGGCCCGCCATGATGCCGATCTCCCGGTCGGTGATGCCCTCGTCGGCGACGGCGACCAGGACCATGGTCAGGACAAGGGCCTCGGGCGCGTTCAGGCTGGTTTGCGTACGCATCGCTGTCTCCTGGTGTCCTTGGGAAGCCCCATCGGGCATAGGCCCGTTTGGGGGACGAGTCCTTCGGGCACCCCGCCGGACCGTGTCATACAGGTAGGATGCCGAACCGATTCGTCAGCCGCTTCTCGCTATGGTTCGGCGCGCCGATCATTCACGTTGAAGAAAGGCGTGGTCCTGTGCGTGCGGCGATGCCAGGAACGCGGTGGTCTCGGCGATCGCCTGGGCCAACCCGACGCGGCGGACGACGATGCCGTCGGGGAACGCCGACATGATGCGGCTGGGCGCCTGCCGGTCCAGCAGCACGAACACGCCGCGATCCGAGGCGCGGCGGATCAGCCGCCCGAACGCCTGGCGCAGCCGGAGACGGACGATGCGGTCGTCGTAGGTTTTGGGATCGCCCCCGGACAGATGCACGCGCCGCTCCCGATGCAGGATGTCCGGCCGCGGCCAGGGCGTGCGTTCGAACACCACCAGCCGCAAGGCGTTGCCGGGGACGTCGACGCCGTCGCGCATCGCGTCGGTGCCCAGCAGGCAGGATTCTTCCTCGGCGCGGAAGATGTCGACCAGGGTGGCGTTTCCCATCGCGTCGACATGCTGGGCATAGAGCGGGATGCCGGCCGCTTCCAGGGCAGGGGCGATCCGCTGATGCACCGCGCGCAGCCGAGCGATGGCGGTGAACAGGCCCAGCGCACCGCCGCCGGCGGCTTTGAACAGCGCGCCATACGCCGACGCCAATTGATCGAGGTCGCCGGCCGCCACGTCCGTCACTACAAAGGTCCGCGTCTGCGCCCGGTAATCGAATGGCGAGGCCACGGCCGCCCTGATCGCCGGCGAGGGCAGATGCGGGGCGCCCACCCGAGCCTCGGCGACGTCCCAGGCGAGTTCGGGGTCCTGCTCGCCGCTGTCGCGCAGCGTGGCGGAGGTGACCAGCAGCCCGCTCGCGGGGGTGGCCAGCGTCGCGGCGAACGGAATGGTCGGGTCGAGCCAGTGGCGGTGCAGTCCGATATCGGTGTCGTGGGTGGCGTCGCGGCGGTCGAGCCGCAGGAACAGCACCTGCGCCGGCCGTTCGCCCGGTTCGCGCTCGTCACCGATCACCTCCGCCAGCATCTCCCGCCAGGCCTTCAAGGGCATCAGCGCGCGGCGGTCCAGGGAGCGGGCGATAGCCTCGATGCGCAGGCGTTCGGTCTCCTCCAGCCCCTCCGGCTCGTCCGTCAGCAGCGCGAGCAGGCGGATGCGGAACAACTCCAGCGGCTCGATGATGCGACCCAGGGCACGGTGAAGGGTTTCTGCGGCGGGGAGAAGATCGGGATGCGGCGGGGCGACGTCACATTCGAACGAGGTTGCACGGGTGGTCTCCTGTCCCTGGGCGCGCGCCAGAACCTGATGGCGGACGACGCGCAGGAACGCTTCCGTCGGGTTGCGCTGGGCCGGTTCGACGCCGCCGAGTTCCGGGCCTTCCTCGCGCATGCGGCTGGCCCAGTCCGACGGCGGCAGTGCGGTGGTGGCGTGCAGCGCGGCGTCCAGCGGCGTCTGCAGGTCGGGCCGGTCGGCAATCAGGTCCTCGACGCGGCGCCGAAGCCCGCGTGCCCGCGACCGAGCGCCCTCCGACCCGCGCAGCCAGCGACGCAGTTCGGCGGTCTCGAGGCCGGACAGCACGGCGGAGAAGGCAGAGTCGGCGGCTTCGAACAGGTGATGGCCTTCGTCGAAGACATAGCGGGTAGGGACCGTCGAATCGTCCAGGCCGCCCCAGGCCGCCTGCGCCATGACCAACGCGTGGTTGGCGACGACGAGGTCGGCGGTGCGGGACCGGCGGATCGTGTGCTCGATGAAGCACCGGCGGTAATGCGGGCAGGCGGCATGGATGCACTCGCCCCGCCGGTCCGCGAGGCTGGAGACCAATGCCGGCCCATGCAGTTCCGCCAGCCAGCCCGGCAGGTCGCCGCCCTGGATGTCGCCGTCGTCCGAGATCTTCGCCCAGCGGGCGATCAGCCCCAGCGGGACGAGGCTCTGGTTCATGAACCCGCCGCCGGCGGCGTTCACTGCGTCCTCCAGGTTCAGCAGGCACAGGTAATTCTCCCGCCCCTTGCGTACCACGATCCGCCGCCGTCGTGTCGTAGGGTCCGGGATGACCCGGGCGAGTTCGGCGTCGATCTGGCGCTGCAGGTGGCGGGTGAAGGTGCTGATCCAGACGGCGCCGCGGTTCTTCTCGGCCCACAGCAGGGTGGGTGCCAGATAGCCGAGCGTCTTGCCGGTGCCGGTGCCGGCCTCCGCCAGCACCAGATGCGGGTCGCCCTTGGTCAGGCGCGGGGCGAAGGCGCCGGCGGCGGCGCTGGCGTAATCGGACTGGCCCGGCCGCTGTTCCGCGTGCGGCCCCAGCATCTCCGCGAGCCGGTTGCGGGCCTCGACGGCCGAGACCGGGTGGGCCGACGGGGCCGGGGGCGGCGCGACCTCCTCCCATTCCGGCAGCGTCTTCCAGACCTTCAGCGGCTCATTCGACCCGCCGGCGTCGGGGCGGCCGAGGGCATGGGTGACATAGCCGCCCCAGGGCCATCCCGCCTGCTGCATGCGCGCCGCCAGCGCGGCGGCGTCGCGGTTCAGCAGCGTGTCGCGCGCCTGGGCGAGCTGGTTCAGCAGTACGGCGGCGAGGTCGGGCAGGCGGGTGACCTCATCCTCCAGCGTCCGTATCGGGTTCGGGTCGTCCAGTGCCAGGGCGAGGCCGCGCGGCGTGGGTGCGGCGGTCTCGGCCGGCCGGACGAAGGCGAAGAGGTCGAGCAGGTCGAATGCCTGGGACGGTCGCATGCCCAGGCGGCGAAACGTGGCCGGCGCGTGGACCAGCAGGGGCGGCGGCAGCTTGCGCAGGATGTCGGCCGCCTGGGCGCTGGGCAACACCAAAAGCTCACCGTCCGGGGTCAGGACGGCGGCCCTGCCATGGCCCGCAACAACGCAGGGCGCGTCGGGCAGCACGATCGAAGCGGTCACGCGGGGATCGTAGCGGGATTGAAGAGGCGGGGGTAGGTGGCCGGCGCGGGGTTGCCGGGCGTTTCGTCAGGCGGCCGTGCAGCCGGGGGCCAAATCGTCGCCGAACACTTCGTCCCACGCCGCACGCAGCGCGATGTCGGCGTCGTGCAGCGTGGCGGGAATGCCCAGCGCCGCGAGGCTTGTGACGCCGTATTGCGACAGGCCGCACGGGACGATACCGCCGAAATGGCTCAGGTTCGGTTCCACGTTCAATGCGACTCCGTGCCAGGTGACCCAGCGCGTGACGCGCACGCCAATGGCACCGATCTTCGATTCGCCGCCGGTGGCGGGATCGGCGACCCAGATGCCGACCCGTCCCTCCCGCCGTTCACCCCTCACGTTGAAGCGCTCGAGCGCGCGGATCAGCCACCCCTCCAGCCCGTTGACATAGCAGCGGACATCCTGCGGGGGAACGCGGCCATGGCGGCGGTTCAGGTCGAGCATGACATACGCGGTGCGCTGGCCGGGACCGTGATAGGTCCATTGACCGCCGCGGCCGGCGTTGTAGGTGGGGAAGCGGGTCGGATCGGTCAGCTCCTCGGGCTTCGCGGAGGTGCCGGCGGTGTATAGCGGCGGGTGTTCCACCAGCCAGACCTGCTCGCTCTCCGTCCCGGCTCGGATTCCGGCGACGCGCGCCTGCATCATGTCCAGCGCGGTCTGATAGTCTGTCAGTCCGTCGTCGATCCGCCAGGCGATGGACCGCGAGGGGATGGAGGCCGAGGACGCGATCGTGGTCATTGAACCCTGTCCGGTCATCGGCTATATGCCCGCCTTCCTCGCTCCACGGTGCGGTCGTGGCGGAATGGTAGACGCGCAAGCTTGAGGTGCTTGTGGGGGTAACCTCGTGGAAGTTCGAGTCTTCTCGACCGCACCAATAGAAGCCTGGTCTAACCAGCGTGGCATCGATATCCGCCTGACCAATTCGGCTGAGACAGTTAGGGTGTCGCGCCGGTTCGGACAAGCGATGTCAGAGGCGATCCGGTTTAGGAATTCCGCAGGGCTGGAACCTTACCCTCGTCATGGTCCAACGTAACCGGACTCTCCCACGTCTCAGGAGATAGCCCGGTCAAGCCGGGCTATGACGAGATTCCAGACGGTCTGAAGCGGCTCTAACGCGCCAGCGCTGCCCCGGCCCACACCGCCAGCGTCCACAGCACCAGCAGCACCGCCTGCGCTTTCAATGTCAGCACCGGCGCCGGTGTCCCTGGCGCGATCGCCTGGCCGCGGTTCAGCGCCAGCGCCGTCAGCGGCAGGAACACCACGAAACTGGCTAGCGTCGCGAGCAGCAAGCCCGTCAGACAGGCCTGAAAGCCGAACGCGAATACCGTCGTCAGGCCCAGCGCCGCGTGCGGCAGGCCGGGCAGCCATGGGTGGTCGGCAGACAGGGAAGTGCCCGTCAGGGCACGCGCGGCGCGCATGGTTCAGGTCCTCAGGTCAGGGGAAAGGTTTTCGTGGAAGTCGAGGCCGTTGATCGTCCGCTGGATCACACCGGCGCGGATGACGAAATCGCCGAAGCGTTCGCCGTCCAGCCGCTCTTTCGCATAGGCTTTGAACAGCGGAGTCAGGGACTCGACGATCGCGTCTTCGCCGACGTCGCGGCGATAGAGCTTGTTGAGCCGAGCGCCTTCGTGCGCGCCGCCGAGATAGAGGTTGTAAACGCCGGGGGTGCGACCCACCAGGCCGATCTCGGCGACATAGGGACGGGCGCAACCATTCGGGCAGCCGGTCATGCGGATCGTGATGTCGTCTTCCGACAGTCCGGCTTCTTCCAGCGACTCCTCCAGCCTTGTGATCAGATGGGGCAAATAGCGTTCGCTCTCGGCCAGCGCGAGGCCGCAGGTGGGCAGGGCGACGCAGGCCATGGCGTTGCGGCGCAGACCGCCTACTCCGCGATCGAGGCCATGGCGTTCCAGCACCGCGGTGACGCGCGCACGGTGCGATGCGGGAATGTCCGCCAGGATCAGGTTCTGGTTCGGTGTCATAACGAAACGTCCGACATCCATCGTTGCGATGTCGTGCAGTGCCGCCAGCATGTCACCCTTGATCCGCCCATTCTCAACGAACAGCGTGAAATGCGCGATACCGTCTTCGTCTTCTGCCCAACCGAGCCGGTCTCCGTTGGAGGTGAAGGCGAAATCGCGAGCGGGAGAAAGGGGTTTGCCGAGGCGCTCGTTGACCAATTCGACGAAGCGGGCCAGGCCCATCGTGTCGATGGTGTATTTGACGCGCGCATGCTTGCGGTTGGAACGATCGCCGTAGTCGCGCTGGACCGTGACGACCTTTTCCGCCACCTCGATCGCCTGCTCGGGCGGGCAGAACCCGATGATGTCACCGACGCGCGGGTAGGTTTCAGGCTCGCCATGGGTCATGCCCATGCCGCCGCCGACGGCGACATTGTATCCGACGATACGACCATCTTCGACGATGGCGATGAACCCAAGGTCCTGGGCGAAGACGTCGACATCGTTGTGCGGGGGAAGAGCGAGGCCGATCTTGAACTTGCGCGGCAGGTAGGTGCGGCCGAGGATCGGTTCGTCCTCCTGCTCGCCGCCCGCCACCTTCTCCTCGTTCAACCAGATCTCGTGCCATGCGCGGGTCCGCGGCAGGAGATGCCGGGACATGTCGCGCGCCAGCGTGCGAAGTTCCGCGCTGAGCGGGCGCCAGGGATCGGTAGTGGCGATGACGTTGCGGTTGACATCACCGCAGGCCGCGATGGTGTCGAGCAGTTGCGCGTGCAAACCTTGCATCAGCGGCTGCAGGTTTCCTTTCAGCACGCCGTGATATTGGATCGTTTCACGCGTGGTCAGCCGGATCGTGCCGTTGGCGCGTTCCAGCGCGATCTTTTCCACGCCAAGCCATTGCGCAGGCGTGAGGGAGCCGGCGGGAACGCGGAGGCGGACCATGAAGGAGAACGCCTTCTCCATCCGCTGCTTGCCGCGTTCCGCGCGCAGGTCGCGGTCGTCCTGCTGGTAAAAGCCGTGGAACTTGGTCAGTTGCGTGTCGTCGTCGGCGAGCGAGCCGGTTTCAGCCTGGGTCAGGCCGTCGGCGATCGTGCCGCGCAGCAGGTTGCTGGCGGATTTGATACGCTCGTTGGCTGAGAGGGGACGATCAGCGTCCATCGTGGGTCCTTAGGTCGTAATGATTGCGGCGTGTGGCGGTTCTTCTCCTCGTCGCGGCCGGGCTTGGCCCGACCATCCGTGGATTTCCC
>NZ_DASZTJ010000229.1:0-9853 GCF_035548235.1 Rhodopila sp. | reverse complement strand
GATTCCATCAGAGTGCCGTTCCGGATGAAAGATGTTAGGATTGACCATCAGTAGGCCTAGTTCCAGCTCATAACACACGCTTATCCTTGCCAAAGCAGAGGATCACCCGTGATATGACGACTTAGGAAATCAAATTTTGGGTGTGTTATAAATCGCATTATTGGGTCTACGTTCCTCATTTCAGCTTTACGACCAGTGCAATTGGGACCAAAGAGAAATTCCTTGACATGATACGGAATATTGACCTATAGATGGGCAACCCCATCCTACAGGCCCCCATGTCCATCCTCGACCTTCCCCCCGCTTTCCTTCGCACCATCCTCCACTACATCGCCGTCCACCTCCTCAAAGGCGCCGACGGCAACATGGACGAAGCCTGGCAGGCCGCCGGGGACCTCATGCGCGGCCACGACCCGCAGACGGAGCAGGAATTCCGTCTCTGCGCGCTGCTGATCACCTTCAACCTGCAGGCCGGCGAGGCCTTGGCCCAGGCCGTCAATCCCAACCTGACGATCAACCAGGTGATGCGGCTGCGCAGCGGCGCGCTGGCGCTGACCCGCGCGGCGGACCGGACCGAACGCCGGTTGCAGCAAGTGCGGGCGGCGCGGCACGCCGAGGTCGACCGGATCGCCAACGCCCGCGACGCGGCCGAGCGCCCGGCACGCAAGGCCGAACCGCCGGCCAAGCCGAAGACCGCGACAGCGCCGGCCGGCATGGCGGCTGGGCCGGGCGGTGACCTGTCGGGCATGACCGCGGCCCTGCCGGCGGATATAGAGGCCATCATGGACGCCGCCGAGAAGGACCCCACGGTGACCGCGGAGGTCCAGGAGATCACCGACTACGCGACGGCGATGGGATTGGACTGGAACGAAGCCTTCAAGCAGTTCCAGGAGGCCCGCCTCGCCGCCGAACGTGCGGCAGCGCGGGCCGAGGTGGCAGCGGGGCTCTAGGGGCCGTCACCGATCCGACTTCCGATGGTCATGCGGGACGACCCCGGCTACCTGCACGTCGGCCATCCACGCCTCCGCCATCGTCACGTCGACGATCTCATGGGCCCCTGCCCCGGTTCAGCGCGACGGCGGCCTGCACCAGGGCCTTGAACGCCTGCTCATCCAGCACGTCGCCCTCATGGAGATCGATCGCGCGCCGGACATTGCCGTCCAGGCTGGCATTGAACAGGCCTGAGGGGTCCTTCAGCGCCGCGCCCTTGGCAAAGGTCAGCTTGACGGCGTTTTTATAGGTCTCGCCGGTGCAGATCATGCCGTCGCGATACCACACCGGCACGCCGCGCCATTTCCACTCCTCGACCACACCGGGGACCGCCTGCCGCACCAGCGCTCGGACATGGGCGAGCGTCTTGCCCCGCCAGTCGTCCAGTTCCGCGATCCTGGCATCGATCAGCCGGGACGGGTCTTCGGTCTTGGTCGTCTCGCCCTTCTTCATGTTGGTCGCCTTTCCTGTTTCGGCGGGCGCGGGACAGGTTCGGATCACGCCCACCGGCCGGCAGCGCGCCGGCTACCGCCGCGCCTCCGGCCGGAACCGCACGCCGGGCCGCGCGAGGCCGCCGCCGATGCCGATCGGGGTGCCGTCGGCCCGCCAGCAGGCGGCCCCCTCCAGCATGCCGTCCGGGTGGAACCGGATCGCGCTCATGCCGCCGGCGACGTTGCCGACCCGCACCGCGTCGTGGCCGCGCGCCAGCAGGTCCGCGAACACGGCGTCGCCGATTCCGCCTTCGATTTCAAGCGCATGTCCCTGGGTCCAGACGCGCGGCGCCTCCACCGCCTGCTGCACGGTCATGCCGTGGTCGATCAGGTTGGACAGCGCCTGCATCACCGAGGGGAAGATGCGCAGCCCGCCCGGCAGGCCCAGCGCATAGGCCGGCTTGCCGTCCCGCAGCACGATGACCGGCGACATCGACGACGTCACGCGCTTGCCCGGCTGCACCGAACTCGCCCGGTCCGGCCGGGGATCGAAGACGAACATGTAGTTGTTGGGGATCATCCCGGTGCCCGGCACCATGTACCGCGCGCCGAACAGGCTGTTGATGGTCTGCGTCGAGGCGACCACGTTGCCCATCCCGTCCGCCACCGTGACATGGGTCGTGTAGGCGGACCCTTCCGGCGCCACCTCGGCCGACCAGGCCTGGGCGCGGGCCATGCCGATCCGGGACCGGCGCGCGGCGGCATAGTCCTTCGACAGCAGCCTCTCCACCGGCACCTTGACGAAGGCCGGGTCGGCGGTCGCCGCCGCGCGGTCGGCGAAGGCGATCTTCAGCGCCTCGGCCAGCAGGTGGACGGTGTCGGCGCTGCCGAAGCCCAGGGCGCCGATGTCGTAGCCCTCCAGGATGTTCAGCATCTGGATGATGTGCAGCGGCCCCGAGGACGGCGGCGGCGGCCCGATGATCTCATGCCCGCGATAGGTGCCGCGGACCGGCGCGCGCGTGACCGTCCGGACCGCGTCCAGGTCCGCCTGGGTCAGATACCCGCCGGCCTTCGCCGTATGGTCCGCGTACCGCCGGCCCAGCGCCCCGCCATACAGCAACCCCGCGCCTTCCCGCGCGATGGCGCGCAGCGTCTCGGCGTAGTCCCCGGTCACCAGCCGCGCGCCCGGGGCGATCGGCGCGCCATCCGGCAGGTAGTGCCGAGCGATCTCGGGATCGAGGCGCAGGTCGGCGGCGCAGTCCGAGACGCATTCGTGCAGGTACCGGGTCACCCGGAACCCCCGCGACGCATGCCGCACGGCCGGCTCCATCACATCCGCTCGGCTGAACGTGCCGTGCCGTTCCAAGGCCTGCAGCCAGCCCATCAGGTTGCCGGGCGTGGCGACGGCGGTGGGGCCGACGGCGTTGCGCCGGCCGATGGTGTCCATGGTGCCGGGCATCGCGTCCGGATCGGGGGTGTAGACGGTCGGGCCGGTCGCCAGCGGGGCCGTGCTCTGCCCGTCGATCACCGTGTGGGTGCCGTCCGCCAGCCGGATATGGGCCATGCCGCCGCCCAGGATGCCGACCATCATCGGCTCCACCACCGTCAGGGCGAACAGCGCGGCGACCGCGGCGTCGATGGCGTTGCCGCCGGCGGCCAGCATCTCGGCGCCGGCGGCGGAGGCGAGCGGGTGGTTGGTGATGACCATCCCGCGCCGGCCGAACGCGGGGTGCTTCTCGGTGGGGATCGACGCGGTGCTCGACATGGGCTGCCTCGGCTGTTGCCCGCCGACCTTGGCCCGCGGCCGAGGCGCTGTGAAGGGCGCGGCGTCAGTATTCCAGCAGGTGGTCCCGCAGCATGCCGTGGCGATAGGCCTTGCGGTGGACCCCCAGCTTCTGCAGCGCCGGGGCCAGGCCGTCGGCGATCTCGGTGATGTAGCGGCGGGTCAGTTCCGGATAGGTGAACAGGAACCCGTCGCCGCCGACCTCCTCGATGATCTCGGACATCACGTGCGCGACCCTGTCGGGCGTGCCGGTGGGGTCGATGTCCTTCAGGGACAGCGATCCTTCCAGCAACTGCCTGGGGGTCTTGCCGCTGCACGCCGCGGCGATCGTCTGGTGGCCGTTGGATTTCAGGTCCGGCAGCACCTCGTCGAGGTCGAACTTGGAGAAGTCGATCCCGGTCAGGCGCGACAGCGACGCCAGGTGGAACTCGGCATGCGTCAGCGCCTCCCGAGCGATGGCCTTGCGGCGTTCCTGGGCGACGTCGTCGAACGCGTCGACGATCGGGGTGATCTGGAACAGCACCTTGATCTGGTCCGGGTCGCGGCCGAAGCCGGCGGCGCGGGCGCGGACGTCGTCGCGGAACGACTTCATCGCGGCCACGCTGCCGGCCTTGGCGATGATCGTCTCGGCCCAGCGGGCGGCGAAGCTGCGGCCGCGTGCCGATCCGCCGGCCTGGCAGATGACCGGCCGCCCCTGCGGCGCCCGCGGCGCCGACAACGGCCCGCGGGAGCGGAAATACCGCCCCTCGTGGTGAACCGGATGGACCTTGGCGGGATCGGCGAAGACCTCGGCCGCCTGGTCGATCACCATCGCGTCCGGTTCCCAGGATTCCCACAGCTTGCAGACCAGCTCGACATACTCGTCCGCCATCTCGTAGCGCTCGTCGTGGGGGAACTGCCGCTCCAGGCCGAAGTTCTGGGCGCCGCCGTCATTGCTGCCGGTGACGACGTTCCAGCCGGAGCGTCCGTCGCTGACATGGTCCAGCGCGTTGGTCAGGCGGGCGAGCAGGAACGGGTTGTACTCCGTGGTCGACAGCGTGGTGATGACGCCGATCCGCGACGTCGCCTGGATCAGGAACGGCGCCAGGACCGAGGGGTCGAGCTTCGGCGAATCACAGGCATAGCGCACATAGACGTCGTGGGAATTCCTGTAGGTGTAAGGGATGTTCGAGGAATCCTCGATCATCACGTAGTCGAAACACGCGCGCTCCAGCGCCTGGGTCAGGTTGATGAACAGGTCGGGCTTGACCCAGGCATGCGGGTTGGGGCCGCCCCAGGGCATCCGCCAGGCCTTGGGCCCGTATCCCTTGGAGATGAACCAGGCGAGGTGGAACGGCGTTCTGGACATCGTCATCGGCCCCTCTGCTATGCAGCGGGAGTCCAGCAAACGGCGTGCCAGGCCACGTCATGACAGGCGGATATACAAGCGTCCGGCCAGCGCACGCCGACCCGAAACGGACTCGCCGCAGGCCTGGACCGCGCGATCCCTGATGCGCGCGATTCCTGACGCGCGCGATCCAGGCGTGATGCGCGAGCGGACGCGACGCCGTCAGGCTTCAGGCTTCAGGCCATCAGGTGCTGGCCGCCATCCACCGGGATGACCGTGCCGGTGATGTGCTTCGCCCCGTCGCCGACCAGAAACGCCGCCAGCGCCCCGACATCGTCGACGTCCACAAGATGCCTTTCCGGCGCCTGCGCCGCCGCCCGGACCATCAGCTCGTCGAACTGCTCGATGCCGCTCGCCGCCCGGGTGCGGATCGGCCCGGGCGAGATCGCATGGGCGCGGATCCCCTTCGGCCCCAGCTCCGCCGCCGTATAGCGCACCGCGCTCTCCAGCGCCGCCTTCACCGGACCCATCAGGTTGTAGTGCTCGACCACCCGCTCCGACCCATAGAAGGTCACGGTCAGCAGGCAGCCGCCGCCGGTCATCAGCGGCTCCGCCAGGCGCGCCATGCGCAGGAAGGAGTGGCAGGAGATGTCCATTGCGATGCCGAACCCTTCGGCACTGCTGTCGACGACGCGGCCGTGCAGGTCCTCGCGCGGGGCGAAGGCGACGGCGTGCAGCAGGAAGTCGAGGCGGCCCCAGCCGGTGCGGATCGTCTCGAAGACGGCCTCCAACTGGCCGGGGACGCGGACGTCGCACGGCAGCACGAGGTCGCAGGCCAGGGAGTCCGTCACCACGCGGACAAAGGGCTCCGCCTTGGCGTTCAGATAGGTCGCCGCCAGCGTCGCGCCGGCATTGACGAAGGCCCGGGCGCAGCCGGCGGCGATGCTTTCATGGTTGGCGATGCCGACGACGAGGCCGCGTTTTCCTGCGAGCGAGAAAGGCATGGGACCACCCCTGGGTTTCGCTGCAATGCAGCATAACCCTGTCGGCCGCCCAGGTCATGGCCAATCCCATATGGCCAATCCCATATGGCCAATCCCATACGGCTAATCCGATATGGGGGGAGAGCCCGGCAGCGGTCCCGTGTCATGAGGCCCGTTGCGGGCCCGGCCGGCCAGGACAACGCTGGTCCCGACGCCGGCGGGGGCCAGCCCGACGAGGGACGTCAGGCCGCCGCGCGGATCGCGGCGGCCTTCACGTCGTCGCCCACGGCGGACTCGAAGGCCGCGAAGTTCTCCTCGAACCGCTTGATCAGGCCCTGCGCGGTGCGGTCGTACGCCGCCTTGTCGGCCCAGGATTGCCGGGGGTTCAGGACCTCGGACGGGATGCCCGGCACGCTGGTGGGGATCGACAGGCCGAAATACGGTTCCTTCGAGAAGTCCATCTGGTTCAGCGACCCGTCCAGCGCGCGGGCCAGCAGGGCGCGGGTGATCTTGATGCTCATGCGCTTGCCGGTGCCGAACGCGCCGCCGCTCCAGCCGGTGTTCACCAGCCAGCAGGTCGCGCCGTGCCGGGCGATCAGGTCGGCGAACATGCGGCCATAGACCTCGGGCTTGCGCGGCAGGAACGGGTGGGCGAAGCAGGTGCTGAAGGTCGCTTTCGGCTCCGACCCCAGGCCCTTTTCCGTGCCCGCGACCTGTGCGGTGTAGCCCGAGAGGAAGTGGTACATCGCCTGCTCCGGCGTCAGCCGCGCGATGGGGGGCAGGACGCCGAACGCGTCGCAGCACAGCATGAAGACGTTCCTGGGCTGACCGCCGCGGCCGGACAGTTCCACACTGGGAATGAACTCGACCGGATAGCAGGACCGCGTGTTCTCGGTCAGGCTGGCATCGGCCAGGTCCAGCTTGCCGTAATCGTCGCCGATCACGTTTTCCAATACCGAACCGAAACGATGCGTTGCGGCAAAGATCTCGGGCTCGGCCTCCTTCGAGAGGTTGATGACCTTCGCGTAGCACCCGCCTTCGAAGTTGAACGTGCCGCCCGGTCCCCACCCATGCTCGTCATCGCCGATCAGCGCGCGCTCCGGGTCCGAGGACAGGGTCGTCTTGCCGGTGCCGGACAGGCCGAAGAACAGCGCGACGTCGCCGTCCTTGCCGACATTGGCGCTGCAATGCATCGGCATCACGCCCTTCGCCGGCAGCAGCCAGTTCATCACCGTGAAGATCGATTTCTTGACCTCGCCGGCGTACTCGGTGCCGGCGATCACGATCATCTTCTGCTCGAACGACAGGGCGATGGTGGTGGAGGAGCGGACGCCGTCGACCATCGGATCGGTCTGGAACAGCGGCGCGTGCAGGATGACGTAATCCGGCTCGAACCCGGCCAGTTCCTTGCGCGGCGGGCGGATGAACATGTTCCGGGCGAACAGGGCGTTCCAGGCCTGGGTGGTGACGAGGCGGACGCGGACGCGGTGTTCGGGGTCGGCGCCGGCATAGAGGTCCTGGGTGAACAGGTCCTGCCCCTGCAGGTAGGCCTGCACCCGGTGCTTCAGCGCGTTGAACCGGTCCACCGGCATGCGCTGGTTGATCTTGCCCCACCAGACGTCGCCGGTCACCGAGGGTTCGTCGACCACGAACTTGTCCTGCACCGAGCGGCCGGTGTGGACGCCGGTCTGCACCATGAAGGCGCCGTCCACGGACAGGCGGCCTTCCTTGCGCCGGATCGCCTCGGCGACCAGGGCCGGAGCCGTCTGATTGCTGTGGACAGGTCGCAAACTTTGGACGCCCGTCCCCGACAAAGCGTGTTTGACGGCGGACGCGCTGGAAGGGTGGGCGTGGTTCAAGATCCGTTTCCTGCCTCTGACAATCGGTTCTGCATCTTAACGCGCCAAGGGTCTGCGCGGACCGGGTATAAACGCAACGGTTAATCTATGACAAACTATTACGTGTTGCCGCTCCGACGCATTCCAGGCGGCGAAAGCCACCCGGATCGTTGCGTTGCGGTTGACTATCCTGGCACAACCAGGACGTTTGGCGTCCCAATCGCCGGTTTGTCTCGAATATTCGAACGAATACAGGTTTCCGTGGACCGGTCAGAACACCGGTCGCTTCACGCGATTGTTCCCCCGGTCATTGCTCCCCCGGTCAGGAAGAAGCCCAGCCGCAAGACATTCCGGCCACCCCGCCGCTCATACCCGATCGAGGTCGTGAACGCTCGGATCAGGCCCAGCCCCCAGCCGCCCGGTTCGGCCTCTTCGAGACGGCTCGCCCGTGCGCGGACCGCCGCCTGGGTCGGATCGAAGGGGATGCCGTCATCCTCGACCTCCAGCACCATCAGGTCGCCCCGGCGCAGGGCCCGCAGGACGATGTGGCCGTCGCTGCCACCGGGGAAACCGTGCAGGGCCGCGTTGGCGACCGCCTCCTCCAGCGCGACGTGCATGCGCGACAGGACCGCGGCCGGACTGCCGGCCGCGACCTGGTCCAGCCAGGGATAGACGCGGGCGAGGTCCGCCAGCGCCGGGGTCAGGCGAAGTTCGGGATCCAGCGCGATCAAACGGCGGTCACCAGCGCGATCGCCTCGGCTTCGGACGCGAACAGCGGGATCAGTTCGTCGATGCCCATGGTCCGGATCACCTCCTCCACTTCGGCACGCGGGCCGAACATGCCGACCTTGCCGCGCTTGCTGTGGATGGATTTGGCGCACATGACCAGGCCGCGCAACCCCATCGAGGCCATGAAGCTGACCTCCACCAGGTCGATGACCACGGCGCGGCGGGACCCCCCGACCACGTTCAGCGGCAGGTCGATCTCCTGCGCGCCGGCCACGTCGATGCGGCCGCTGATGGCGACCTTCGTCACCCCATTGTCGAGTTCCACCACCGTCATGGGCATGGGCTGGTTCCGTTCCGTGCTGGAAGCGAGACGATCACGATAATTGCATGCAATCGCACCTGGATTGGCTTTTGTAAATGAACGGATTGTGACACTATCAAGACATTCTCTTGAAGTTGCCACGGAGCATCGATGGCGGCCGACGACGCGCCCGACGCGCTGGAACAGACCTTGATGCGGAAACCGGCGCCGGCGGTCGCGCCCGCGCCGGTCGGCCATTTCCTGTCCTTCACCCGCGACGGCCGGACGCACCGGGTGAAGGTCACGGAAGCAGGCGTCACGATCGGCCGCCACCCCGCCTGCGACATCCAGTTCCCCGTCGCCGAGGTGTCCCGCCAGCATTGCCGCGTGCGGCAGCAGGATGACGCGGTCGTGCTGCTCGACCTCGGCTCCACCAACGGCACCTTCGTCGCCGGACACCGCGCCGAGGGGCCGACCCCGCTGACCAACGGGACACAGGTCGCCATCGCCCATTTCGTCCTGCGCTACGAACAGCGCGACCTGCGGGAGCTGGAGCAGGAGGCGCGGCTGAACGAGGAACTGCGCCAGGCCGTCGATTACGTGCGCGCCATCCTGCCCGAACCGATCGTCGAGGGGCCGGTGCGGGTGGAATGGTTCTACGTGCCGTCGTCGGAGCTGGGCGGAGACGCGTTCGGCTACCAGTTCCTGGACGACACGACGCTGGCGGGGTTCCTGCTGGACGTCTCGGGGCACGGCATCGGCGCCGGGCTGCACGCGGTGAACGTGGCCAACACGCTGCGGCGGCGGGCGCTGCCCGGCGTGGAACTCCGCGATCCGGGCCAGGTGGCGGCGGGGCTGAACGCGATGTTCCCGATGGAGCATCACGGCGGGATGATCCTGACGCTGTGGTACTTCGTCTACGACCTGGCGACGCGGACGCTGCGCTTCTGTTGCGCGGGGCACCATCCGGCGCTGCTGACGGCGCCGTCAGCCCCGTCGCCGGCGCCGGTATGGCTGAAGGCGCCGTCCATCGGCATGCTGCCGCCCCGCCCCTGGCCGGCGCAGGAGATCGCGGTCGATCCGGGCAGCCGGCTCTATGTGTTCAGCGACGGCGCGTTCGAGATCGAGCAGCCGGACGGATCGACCTGGCGGATCGAGGACCTGCAGGCGATCATCGCCTCGGCCTCGACAGGTTCGACGGAGAGCCGGCGCATCTACCAGGCCGTGCGGGCGGCGGCGAAACCGGGTCCGCTGGCGGATGATTTTTCGGTGGTGGTGCTGCATTTCGGGTGATGCGGCAGACCATTCCGTTTCGTCTGCAACGGAATGGTCACGTCACCGGCGCCGGGTTGAACAACGCCAGCGCATTGCCGATCCCCCACCGCTCGGCCCACGGCTTCGTCCGCCCGGACGCGGTGTCCAGGATCAGCCGGAACAGCGCCCAGCCGGCCTCCTCGATGGTGGTTTCACC
>NZ_DASZTJ010000228.1:0-2764 GCF_035548235.1 Rhodopila sp. | reverse complement strand
TGGGATCTGAACACCTCCGGCCTGTGGTGGGAGTGGAACGGCACCTCCTGGTCCGGCAACGGCACCGCCACCAGCCCGCTGCCGGCCGCGTCGGCCAACGACACGATCGTCAAGAATGGTTCGGCCGCGGCGATCACCGATGCCAACGGCGACCAGTGGACGGTCAAGGGCGGCGTCGTCTACCAGGATGGCCAGACGGCCGGCTACTCCGCCAATGTCGCAGAGATCGCCTATGTGAACGGCAATGTCTGGCATGAGAACACGTCCAACCTGTGGTGGGAGTGGAACGGCACCTCCTGGTCCGGCAACGGCACCGCCACCAGCCCGCTGCCGACGCCGACGACCCTGGCGGTGCCGACCGGTCCATCGACGAACGATACGATCGTGCTGGCCGGCTCCAAGTCGTCGATCATCGACGCCAGCAAGAACACCTGGACGATTTCAAACGGAACGGTCCTGAAGAACGGCCAGGCGGCCGGCTATTCCGCCAACGTTTCGCGGATCGCCTATGTGAACGGCAACGTCTGGCAGCAGAACACGTCCGGCCTGTGGTGGAAATGGAACGGCACGACCTGGCCGGGCTACGGGACGTCCACCAACCCGCTGCCGTCCTCGGCGACGATCGGTTCGACGACCGCCAGCACGACCGTCAGCCAGAGCCAGATCTCGGTCCTGGCGACCCAGGGCGACCACATGGTGTTCGTCACCGGGACCGGCGACTCGCTGAACCTGTCAGGCGGTACCGAGAAGATCACGGATACCGGGTCGAAGAACACCTATGTCCTGCCGACGGCGGGGCACGGGGTGGATGCTTTCACCAGCAACATCCTGGCCGTCAACGACGTGCTGGACCTGCGCCCGGCCCTTGCGGCGACAAGCTGGAACGGTTCCAACAGCACCCTGTCGCAGTACCTGTCGGTCAGCGACACCGCCTCGGGCGCGGCGCTGTCGATCAGCGCGGCGGCCGGCGGAGCCGGAACGACGATCGCCACGATCGCCGGCACGAACGCGTCGCTGAACGGCATCCTGACCCACGCGATCGTCTGATCCGGCCGTGGGCGGAGGGTGCGAAAGCGCAGGATACCGCGCGATCGCCCCCTCCGCCGGTGGCGGGACGCGTATTCATGCCGGGACGGGTAAGAAACGACTCCGTGTTCTCCGTTTCCCTGTGGAAGCCCGTACGGCGGGCGGTTCCTTGCGGAACGGGTTATCGGTGTCGTTTTGGATATGCATCGGAGTCCCAAGCTGGAAATCCGTTGGCTGAGAGCGGGATTTTTTAACACAGACCGGCACGGATGCGCGCAGATGAACACAGATTTCGGACAGGTTGGAGCCGACGTGCCGCTGGTTTCCTTGTCTCAAACCGGAGGCCTTCCAAGGGCACTCTAAATCCGACTCGTCCCGAAATCTGTGTTCATCTGCGCGCATCTGTGTTGAAAGTTGAAACACCTTACGCGCCACCAGCACACAGCCCAAGCAGAGACCGCGACCCCCTCACCTCGAACCAAGCCCCGAGACGCCGCCCGGAAACCCGCGCGGCAGGCTACCCCGCCGCCTTCGCTTCCCGCCGCCGGCGGTGCAGGATGAATTCGGTATAGCCGTTCGGCTGCGTCCGGCCCTCGAATACCAGGTCGCAGGCCGCCTTGAACGCCACCCCGTCGTAACCGGGCGCCATCGGCTTGTACAGCGCGTCCCCCGCGTTCTGCCGGTCCACCACCAGCGCCATCCGCTTCAGCGCCGCCATCACCTCGTCCCTGGAGACCACGCCATGGTGCAGCCAGTTGGCGATGTGCTGGGAGGAGATCCGCAGCGTCGCCCGGTCCTCCATCAGCCCGATATCGTGGATGTCCGGCACCTTGGAGCAGCCGACGCCCTGGTCGATCCAGCGCACCACATAGCCCAGGATGCCCTGGCAGTTGTTGTCCAGTTCCTGCCGCAGGTCGTCGGGCGACCAGTTCTGGCCCTCGGCGACCGGGATCGTCAGCAATTCCGCCAGCGGCGCCCGCTTGCGCGACGCCAGTTCGGTCTGCCGCTGCGCGACCGAGACCTGGTGGTAATGCAGCGCATGCAGCGTGGCGGCGGTCGGCGACGGCACCCAGGCGGTGTTCGCGCCCGCCATCGGGTGGCCGATCTTCTGCGCCAGCATGTCCGCCATCCGGTCCGGCGCCGCCCACATCCCCTTGCCGATCTGCGCCTTCCCGCGCAGTCCGCATTCCAGGCCGATATCGACGTTCTGGTCCTCATAGGCCTTGATCCAGGCCGTCCCGCGCATGTCGTTCTTGCGGATCATCGGCCCGGCTTCGATCGAGGTGTGGATCTCGTCGCCGGTGCGGTCCAGGAACCCGGTGTTGATGAACACCACGCGCTGCGTCGCGGCGGCGATGCAGGCCTTGAGGTTGGCCGAGGTCCGCCGCTCCTCGTCCATGATGCCCATTTTCAGCGTGTTGGCGGGCAGGCCCAGCACCGCCTCCACGCGGGCGAACAGGTCGCTGGTGAGGGCGACTTCCTCCGGCCCGTGCATCTTGGGCTTCACGATATAGACCGACCCGGCCCGGCTGTTCTTCATCGGCCCGGACCCGCGCAGGTCGTGCATCGCGATCAGCGAGGTCACCATCGCATCCAGGAACCCTTCGGGGATCTCCTGCCCGTCCGCGTCCAGCACGGCGTCGGTGTACATGTGGTGGCCGACCTTGCGCACCAGCATCAGGCTGCGGCCGGACAGCCACAGCGTGCCGCCGGCGGGTTTGGTCTAGGACCGGTCCGG
>NZ_DASZTJ010000227.1:0-2613 GCF_035548235.1 Rhodopila sp. | reverse complement strand
TGGAGCTGGCCTGTTTCTGTCGCACGACGGGCGGCAAGGGGCTGCACCTGGTGGTGCCGCTGCGCCCGGCGGCGGAGTGGGAGGCGGTGAAGGCGTTCAGCCGGCAGTTCGCCGAAGCGCAGGCCGGTCGAGAGCCGGATCGTTTCGTTTCTGTCGTATCGAAAGCGCGGCGGCGCGGCAAGATCCTGATCGACTGGCTGCGCAACGGTCTTGGCGCGACCGCTATCGTTTCCTTTTCCCCACGGGCGCGACCCGGCGCCGGCGTGGCGACGCGGCTGCACTGGCGGGAGGTGAAGGCAGGCCTGGACCCGGCGGCCTTCAACCTGCGGACAGTGCCGCAACGGTTGCGGAAGCAACGAACCGACCCTTGGGCGGGGTTCGAGGCAGCAGGGGGCACCCTGCCTGAGATGGACGGAAGGACGCGTTAGAGGGCGGTATCGCCCTCACCCCGTCGGCCGGCTTGACCGGGCATCTTTTTCCTCCGAGGCACCAGATGGCCCCGTCAAGCGGGGCCATGACGGGGGAGAGGGGAGACGGGAAGAGGGGGGCTACCCCAGGGCCCGGTCCAGGATCCCCTTTAGCGTCACCGCCCCGTTGAACCCCTCGGGCGCGGTGTACGCGCCCTCGGCGATCCGTTTCTGTTGTGCATCTTCCCAATGGCGGCCGTCGAAGAAGCGCCTGGGCGCCAGGGACGGTCCGTCGATATCGTCGAGACAGCGCGCGTTGACGCTGATGCGGTGCGGCTGCGACCGCGGCACGTAGAACGCCGCCATCCCGCAGAACTTGCAGAAGGGATGCTGCGCCACGCCGGTCCCGAACGTGTAGACCGTCAGCGCCTCCTTCCCATGCAGCAGCGTGAAGTCGTTCGGTGCCACTGGCAGGTGAAAAATCCCCTTCTTCGTGCAGATCGTGCAACTGCACTGCGACAGAAGGTCCAGGTCGACACTGGCGCGGAAGCGCACCTGGCCGCAATGGCATCCGCCTTCACGCGTTTCCAGCATGATGGTTCCCCTTGTTTGACCCTTGGAATGACGTCGCCGAACTCTCGCAAACTGGCTCGCCGCCGTCCAGGCGCAATGCTCAGAGAAATGTGTCGAGCCAGCCCAGCAGCGCCTCGGGCGCTTCCTCCGCGATGTAGTGCCCGGACTCGATCGGTCCCCCGGTCACCTCCCCCGAACTGTACTTCCGCCACAGCGCGAGGGCGTCGTACCACTTGCCGATCTTGCCTTTCGCACCCCACACCACCAGCAGGGGGCACCGCACCTTGATCCCCGCCGCCCGTGACGCCCGGTCGTGCCTCAGGTCGATCGTGGCCGCGGCGCGATAGTCCTCGCACATGCCGCGCACCATCTCCGGCTGGCGCACCGCCGCGAGGTAATCGGCCAATGCGTCCGGATGAAACAACTCGGGCTTGGACGGATCGCGGCTGGTGTGCTGGCGCCACCAGTCCTCGGGCGCCCTTTCGATCAGCCATTCCGGGAACGGGTGCGGCTGCGCCAGCCAGAACCAGTGATAATAGCCCATGGCGAAATCCATGTCCGCCCGCTCGAAATGCGCGAGCGTCGGGACGATGTCCAGGATGGCCATCTTCTCGACCCGGTCCGGGTTGTCCAGCGCGATGCGGTGCGAGAGCCTGGCGCCGCGGTCGTGGCCGACCAGCTTGAACGTACCATGGCCGAAATGGTCCATCACCGCCATCATGTCGCGCGCCATCTCGATCTTCGCATAGGGCGCGTGGTCCGAGGTCGCCGGCGGCTTCAGGGAAAAACCGTAGCCGCGCAGGTCGGGGCAGATGACGGTGAAGCGCTGCGCCAGCACCGGCGCGACGCGATGCCACATCGCATGGGTCTGCGGATTGCCGTGCAGCATCAGCAGCGGCGGGCCGGAGCCGCCATGGCGCAGCCGGATCGTGCCGCCGGGGACGGGCACGTGCGCCAGCGTGAAGCCCTCGAAGAACATGCTCATCCTCCCGCCTGGGTTCGTTCGTAGACCGCCAGGTTGGGACCGTTCGCGATTTCCCGCCAGCCTGGGCCGGCCACGGCCGCCCGCATGGCAGGCAGGACGGTTCGGCTGTCCTGGTCCTGGCCCAACAGCACCAGGATCACGCGGCGATAGCCCCGGGGGATGTCGACCGGTCGGCCGGGGGCGACGACCGAGAGCATCAGCGCGGGCGGCGCCTCGATCCCGAAGGCGCCGACGATGCCGACGCCGTCATTGCCGCGCGGCACCAGCGCCAGCGCGCCGGCGGCATAGGGTCCGGCGGTGCGGGCCGCGTCGCGTGCCGGCTGCATGGTGCGGGGCGCGAGCAGCAATCCCGCGATGCCCGCCGCCTGGACCAGCGGGACCAGGCGACCCGTTCCTCCCGCCAGCAGCGCCAGGAAGGGCAGGCCGAAGCAGAGATAGCGCAGCTCGATCGGCGTGTTGTTGAAGACGAAGCCAAGCAGCAGAAGCCCGATCGCGGGCGCCGTCGCGGCCACTAATAGCAGGGGCGCCGGATATCCCGGGCGGCGCCTGGCGATCCGGACGATCAGCGTCAGCACGGCGAGGCCGACGACGCCGGCGGCCACGACGCGGCCCGGACCGTTCCAATAGAGCGGCAGGCCGCCGAACACC
>NZ_DASZTJ010000226.1:0-1752 GCF_035548235.1 Rhodopila sp. | reverse complement strand
CACGACCGACATCACCAAGCTCGCGCCCTACGACTACCTGCAGGCGACCGACAAGAACCGCGGCAAGGCCGCCTTCGACGACAAGGGCAACGTCCGCGTCAAGGGCACGACCGATCCGTGGATCGGCGGCAACCCGTTCCCTAATCCCGCCAATGCGCAGGAAATCGTAGCGCCGCTGTCGCTGAGCTGGGGGCGGCACGACCAACTGCTGTTCTGCATCAAGCAGACCCAGCTCGACGGGCACAGCAACCCGACCTATCACTACGAATTCTGCTGGGTCGAGATTCAGGGCACCGGCCGGACCACGCTGGCCCCGACGCCTTACCGGGACCGCGAGATCCTCCGCTGGAACACGGCCTTCTTCAGCAGTCCGACGGATGTCGCCGGCACCTCGTTCCTGAACACCTGGCCCTATGACGCGACGCAGTACCCGGAGCTGCATGGCTTCATTCCGACCTTCAAGCGCATCCGGCGCTTTTCGACCACCCAGCGCTTCGACCCGATGGTGCCGGGCTCGACCGCCTATCTGTCCGATGCGTGGACGATGGGCGATCCGTACCTGACCTGGGGCAACTACAAGGTCGTCAGGCACGGCCCCTGCCTCGGCGCCGTCGCGGACAACTGGAACTGGAAGGACGCGAACTGGGACCGCACGCCGACCAGCGGTCCGAACGGCAAGAAGCGCTTCTTCGACACGACGATGGAGCTGATCCCGGAGGCCTATGTCATCGACTGCGAGCCGGTGAAGTATCCGCGCGCACCCTACAGCAGGAAGCGCATCTGGATCGACGCGCGATCCGGCTGCCCGCTGACCATGATCACCTACGATCGGCGCGGCGCGATGTACAAACACTGGGAAAGCGCCTCCGACTATTACGACGCCAGAGACAAGGGCGGGTCCGCCTTCATGGAGCCGACCGGCCATCCGATGTGGTCATGGGTACACGTGCATTGTACGGATCTTCAGACCAACGACGTGGGCCTGCTGTGGCTCGCGCGCACGATGCAGGGCGGGTACGAGACCAAGATGAACGATCCCAGCCTCTACGACACCTATTGCACGGAGCAGGCGCTGCTTCAGCTCGGCGCCTGACCGGCCGCGGCGCAAATTCCGGTGAGATTGGGGGAGCTTCGGCTCCCCCTTTTTCGATCGCAGCGCGGCAGGACGGGGACCGATGGAAGGGGGTGCCGTCAGAAGACCGCGCCGGACGAGCGCGGCCTATTCCGTGCCCTGCTTGGCGATCGCATAGCCCGCGGGAACGGGACAACGACCGTTATACGAGCGGCACAGCCAGGCATAGTGCAGGCACCTGCCAGTGGGGACGCGCAGGCCATAGGTCAATCGACCCGCGGGCGCGCCCAATTCCGGCCGGTCGCAGACCCGCTCGTAACCCAGGGCGTAGGGGTCCGTGCTCGGCACCGTTTTGCCTGCCGCGTTCCTCCACAGCAGCGTGGAACCAAGGGCGAGCGCCAGGATGGACCCGGTCAGGAATAATGCCAGACATTTGAGCCAGCGTGGTGTGATGCGAATGGCTGCACCATGCCGCCACCGAGCAACCAGGGATATATTCTCGTGATCCATCCGGGCTGATCTCTCAAAAAAACTGGCCATCGGCCGACATTATTTCCCGGCACCCTCCGTCCGCCGATCTGCCCGTTCGACCGCGTTCACGATTACATGAGCGACAGAACACCCTCAGAGGAGGCGCAAGGAAAACGACCCTATTATTCCCCGCGATCGGTTAACATCTC
>NZ_DASZTJ010000225.1:0-9395 GCF_035548235.1 Rhodopila sp. | reverse complement strand
GTGCCGATGGCGGTCTCGTAGTCGGCCGGCAGACGGAGCGGGATGCCGGCGATCCGCGAACCGCCCACGGCCAGGACGGCCAGCAGGGCCGCCGAGGCGGCGATCCGCAAGCCGATCGCGACTGCCCGCCGGCACGGGCGCGGGACGACCTGATGCCGCGCGGCGGCGGCGAATGCCGGGTCGCGCCACAGCGCTTCGACCCGGGCATAGGCTGCCGCGTGCGCCGGATCGGCCCGCAGCCATGCCATGAAGTCCGCGTCGGCGGTGTGTCCGGAAGCCTGCCGGTGCATGAACCAGTCCAACGCCGCTTCGGTCATGGGATCATGCGCCGCACTGGCCGTGCTGTTCTTCATCGCGTCTCCAGACGAGGACGGTCGGGCCCGCCCCTGATTGGTAAGACGTGCAAGGACCTCCGGATTCACAATAGATCAAACGTCGAACTGCGACGAGCGGGCAAGGCACAGGCTGAGCGCCTTGCGAATATCGCTGCCGACCGTGTTGACGGATACGCCGAGATGATCCGCGATGCGGCTGTGGGACCAACCCTGGACGCGGCTCAAGATCAGCGCTTGCCTGCAGCGGTCCGGCAGTTCCGCAAGAATGGCTTCAAAGACCACCTGGCGCTCCCGGTCCATCAGGGCCTGCTCCGCCGACGGTTCGGGACAGGCGACCCGAACGGCCTCGACGCTGTCCAGCGAAGCGCTGACGTAGCGGCGGCTTACGTTCCGGCGGCGGACATGATCGATCGCCAGGTTGCCCGCCACTCTGAGCAGGTACGCTCGGACATTGCCGATGGTCGACCCGCCCTTTCCGGCGAGGGCCCGCACCCACGTCTCCTGGGCGATGTCCTCGGCCTCCACGCCGGAGCCCACGCGGTTGCGGACATGGGATTTCAATCGGTCCTGGTAATAGACTGGCAGGGACGTGGCGGTGGGGCTGGCACGCTGAGTCACAAGGCAGGTATCCGCAACGGTGTGAAAGGTCCGACCAATCCGGCCGCCGTCTCGAACCTAACCTAGATGCGAATCATTCGCAATTCGCTTTCGGGGCGGCCCGGTGCCGTACCGATCTCCTCGCCGCCGGCGCCCCCGGCCACCGAAAACCGTCTCCGATACTCCCGCGGCCTCAACCCGGTCACCTTCTGGAACACCTTCCGAAACGACGCCGGATCCTCGTACCCGACATCCCATGCCACCTGATCGATCGTCCGCCCCGTCAGCTCCAGCATCTCCCTCGCTTTTCCGACGCGCAGCCGCTGGCAGTATTCCGTCGGATTGAACCCCGTGGCCTTGCGGAAGCGGCGAAGGAACGTGCGTCCCTCCAGTCCCGCGACCCCCGCCATCGCCGCCGTGTCGGCGTTCCGCCCCCCATCCTTCTGCAGCCAGTGCTGCACCTTCAGGATCGCTTCGTCTCCGTGATGCAGCCGGGGCGAGAAGCTGCTGTAGAACCGCTGCTCCCGATCCGCGGGGTCGATCAGGAAAAACCGAGCGGTGGCGACCATGACGGAGGGACCGAGGAAACGGTCGATGAGGCGAAGCCCCAGATCGGTCCAGGCCATCAGACCGCCGGCGGTGACGATGTCGCCGTCATCGATGATCAGCCGGTCGGCATCCACGTGAATATCGGGATAGCGTTCGGCGAGTTCGCCTGCCCAGTTCCAATGCGTGGTCACAACGCGGCCTTGCAGCAGCCCGGCCTCGGCCAGGACGAACGTGCCGCCACAGACGGAGCAGACCGTCGTGCCGGCCGCGTGACGCGCGCGCAGCCAGGCCACCATCGCTGCCGGGGTTTTTGGCGGTCCCTTCAGGGTCGGCGGCGCGATCAGCACGACCGGCCGGGACGCCGCCGCCGGGTGGGTGTCGAAGACCCGCTCGACCGCGTCGCGCCCCATCTCCCGCCCCATCTCCCAATGCGTCACCCGCAACACCGGCGCCTCGGCGCCGCCGAGGTCGCGCGAGATCCGGCTCGCTTCGACGAACAGGTCGGTCAGCCCGTGGACGCCGGCAAGCTGGGAGTCCGGGTAGATCAGGATACCGATCTCGGTGACGGCGTTGTGGGGCACGATTGTCAGTTTTACCTCCTGGAATGTCAGTTCCGCCAATCCACCCAGGCGCCCGAGACAGCTAAGGTCCCTTTGTCGGGCACGCTTCGTGTCGAGGCAACCAGAAGGGATCAAGGTCATGTCGACGATCACCACAAAGGACGGCACCACAAAGGACGGCACCGAGATTTTCTACAAGGACTGGGGTTCCGGTCAGCCCATCGTGTTCAGCCACGGCTGGCCGCTGTCCGCCGATGACTGGGACGCGCAGATGCTGTTCTTCCTGTCCAAGGGCTTCCGCGTGATCGCGCATGACCGGCGCGGCCATGGCCGTTCCACCCAGACCGCGGACGGTCATGACATGGATCATTACGCCGACGACCTCGCGGCGCTGACGGAACATCTGGACCTGAAGAACGCCATCCATGTCGGCCACTCCACCGGCGGCGGGGAGGTCGTGCACTACATCGCCCGGCATGGCGACAGCCGCGTGGCGAAGGCGGCGATCATCGCGGCGGTGCCGCCGCTGATGGTGAAGACAGAGGCCAATCCGGGCGGCCTGCCGAAAGAGGTGTTCGACGGGCTGCAAGCGCAACTCGCGGCGAACCGGGCGCAGTTCTATTACGACATCCCCGCCGGTCCGTTTTATGGATACAACCGTCCGGGCGCCAAGCCGGACCAGGGCGTGATCTGGAACTGGTGGCGCCAGGGCATGATGGGCGGCGCCAAGGCCCATTACGACGGCATCGTCGCGTTCTCGCAGACCGACTTCACCGAGGACCTGAAGACGATCTCGGTGCCGGTGCTGGTCATGCATGGCGACGACGACCAGATCGTTCCGTATGCCGATTCCGGGCCGCTCTCGGCAAAGCTGCTGAAGAACGGGACGCTGAAGACCTATCCGGGGTTTCCGCACGGCATGCCGACGGTCCATGCCGACACGATCAACGCGGACCTGCTGGCCTTCATCCAAGGCTGACGACGACCGGCGCCACCCCGTCACAGGCGGGGTGGGAGGACCGTGCGGCTTGGCATCTCGGTCCCGGACCGCCATCCTGCCCTGCGGATGACCCTCATCCGCGGCGCAGGAGGCCCACATGTCCAGGAACATCGCGGTCGGCATCGGCATCATGGACTTCCCCTTCCAGACCGTCGACGGGTTCTGGCGCTGGGTCGACCTGTGCGAGGCGGGCGGCATCGACTCCATCTGGCAGACCGACCGCCTGATCAGCCACCAGCCGTTCCTGGAGAGCATGACCGCGCTGGCCGCGATCGCCGGGCGGACGCGGCGCATCAAGTTCGGCGTCAATGTCGTTTCGGTGGCGATGCGCGAGCCGGTGCTGCTGGCCAAGCAGTGCGCCACCATCGACGTGCTGTCGCAAGGCCGCCTGCTGCCCGGCTTCGGCATCGGCAGTCCGCGCGGCGGCGAATGGGCCGCGATGCATCTCGACGCCTCCACCCGCGGGCGCAAGACCGACGAGGCGCTGGAGATCATCGGCCGTCTTTGGGCCGGCGAGGTGCTGGACTACGACGGCCGCCACTTCAAGCTGACCAAGGCGCGGATCGCCCCGCTGCCTGTCCAGCCCGACCTGCCGATGTGGATCGGCGGCGCCTCGGACGCCGCGATCCGCCGCACCGCGCGCATCGGCACCGGCTGGCAGGCCGGCGCCGAATCGCCGGACGCCGTCGGCCAGGTGATCGCCGGCATCAAGGCCGCGCTGGCCGAGACCGGCCGCACGATCGAGGAGGATCATTACGGCGCCGCCTTCGGCTTCCGCTTCGGCAACGAAGACGATCCGGGCGTGCGAAAGATCATGGAACAGTACCAGGCCCGCACCGGCCGCGACCCGCGCGACGCCTTCGCCATGGGCGACGCCGCGCTGATGGTCGAACGGATCGCCGCCTATGTCGACGCCGGCGCCTCGAAGTTCATCCTCCGCCCGGTCGCCGAGGGCGACGCCGAGATGCTGGCGCAGACCAGGCGGCTGATCGAGGAGGTACTGCCGGCGGTGGCCGCCCGCTGGCCCAGGGTCAGGAAGGCCGCCTGACGTCAGCCCACCTTGCGGAACTTCCGCAGGCAGCGCAGCGGCACCGGCCGTGGCGTGTCCGGATAGGTCTGCGGCCAGTTGGTCCAGGCGACCTCGCCCACGTAGATGTCGCCGTGACGGTCGACGCAGATCCCGTGCGGCGCGAGGAACTGGTCGATCCCCAGTCCCGGCCCGATCCCGCCGATGCGCGCGAGCCGCTTGCCGGTGTTGTCGACGATCGACAAGCGCGGCCCCAGGTTGGGCACGTTGCGGTTCACCGCCAGGCTGCTTCCCAACTCGCCGATGTAGCAGACCGGGCATTTCCCGGACGGCATGAACAGGCCGCACGGACGGTGCAGGTTGTTCCATTGCGTCTCATACCTGCCGTTGCCGTCGAAGACCTGCACGCGGTGGTTCTCGCGGTCGGCGACGTAGACCCAGCCATCGGCGTCGCACGTAATGTTGTGAACGATATTGAATTCGCCCGGATCGGTGCCGGGCCCGCCCCAGGAGCGTATCAGCTTCCCATCCGGCGTGTAGCGGTGGACGCGCGCGTTGCCGTAGCCGTCCGAGACATAGATGTCGCCGTTGGGGGCCATGGCGGTATGGGTGCAGCGATGGAAGGGTTCGCCGCTCATGTAAGGGGACGGTTCGCCGGGCGTGCCCATGGTCAGCAGGATCTTGCCGTCCGGGGTGCAGTGACGGACGGTGTGATCGCCGTCGTCGGTCAGCCACAGCGTGTCGTCGGGGGCGACATAGACGCCATGGGCCCGCTTGAACACGCCCTCGCCCCATGATCTGAGGAAATTCCCCTGGCGATCGAAGACGATCATCGGGTGTTCGCCGCGGTTGAAGACATAGACGTTGTCGCTGCTGTCCACACCGACCCCGCCGACTTCCTTGAAGTCCCAGCCTGGCGGCAATTGTCCCCACCCCTCGACGGGTTCATAGATGAAATCGCCGCTGCCGAACTGCGCCATGATCATTCCTCCCGACCGCGCTTTCCAAGAGGATGGCATGGCTCGGCACCAAGGGCACAGGACGGTTGTTTCTATTTGGCAATTAAATACGCGGGCCGCAGCCGTCATGGCAGGTACCCTCCGCCATGGCGGGCACCCCATCCGGATGGATGGAACCGCCGCCGATGAAAGCCGCCTCACCCGCACCAAACCCGAACTGGACCCAGGTGACGTCCTCCCCGTGGCCCGCGACGGCGCACGGTAATCGGGACGCCAGGCGACGGGTCGGCGGCGAGACCGGGATGTGCCAGGATGGTCCCCTGTCAGGATGGTCCCCTGCCAAGATGGTCCCCTGTATGGCCGCGATCGTCAGCCACGCGATCCGATGTCGCACGATAACGCCCCCTTCTCCTGCCGCCGCCGCGGCCGCGAAAATGATACGTTATAACAAACCATTTCTGGATGCCCGGCGACGGCCATGATCCCCCGGACCGGCGCAACACGGACCCGGCTCGACCGGCCGGACGGAGACGGACGGCGGCACTGGTCGGCCGGTGTCGTGGGGTCGGTGCTGCTCCACGGGCTGGGGCTGTGCGTCGTGCTGGCGGTCGCGGACCAAGCCATGCCCCAGGCGCCGGAAGATGCGGCGGTGGCCATGGTGTTCACCGCCCCGGCGACAAATGGGGCGTCGGAATCCACCACCCCGCCTTCCCGGCCGGACACGGCGCAACCGCCTCCGCCGCGGCCGGCGGCACCGGCGTCGGCGCCGGAAGCGCCTCCGGCTCCGGCGTCAGCCCAGGCGCCTGCCCCACGGACACCGGCGGAGCAGCCGGTCCCGGCGCCCGCGGGGCCTCGGCCGCGGCCGCCCACGGAGGCCGCCCGGCCGCCAGTCCCACCGCCAGTCCCACCGCCAGTCCCGCCGCCAGCCCCACCGCCGGCCTCATCGATATCGGAACCGTCGGGGCCGCGGCCGCCGCTCCCGGAACCGCCGATGCCGCCGCCGCGGCCGCCATCTGCGCGACCCGCGCCGCAACCGCGCCCGGTCCCCTCGCCAAGGCCGACGCCGGCCGCTGCTGCGCCGCCGCCCATCCCGGCGGAACGGGCGCCCGACGCGCCCCCTTCCCGCGGATCGGCCCCCACCGGACCAAGCCCCGCGGCGTCCGCCGCCTCGGCGGCCCAAGACGCGGAAGCCCCACCGAACCCCGCTTGGCGGCAAGCCCTCTCCGCCTGGCTGCGCACCCACAAGACCTATCCCGAGGCCGCTCGGGACCACGATATCGAGGGCACCGTGGGCCTTCGCTTCACCCTCGACCGCGCCGGCCGGGTGGTGGCGCTTTCGATCACCCGCGGTTCGGGGGAAGACGTCCTGGACGCGGCAGCCGAGGCCATGCTGCGCAACGCCACGTTGCCGCCCCCCGATCCGCCCCGGGACCGGGTCACCATCTCGGTCCAACTGCATTATGCGCTGACCGACCGCTAGGGCGCGCCGGCCGGAGGCGGAATCGCCGCAGGCAAGCGGCTCGCGGCCGTTCAAGCGCCGATTCCGCCCCACCTTCACGCCGCCCCCCGCACGGGCCATGTTCCGGATGTGCTCCGCCTCCTTCGCCTGAAGCTGACCGACTTCCGCAACTACCCGGCGCTCACCTGGCATCCGGCACCGCGGATCAGCGTGCTGTTCGGCGCCAACGGCAGCGGCAAGACCAACCTGCTGGAAGCGGTCTCCCTGCTCGTTCCCGGCCGGGGCCTGCGCGGCGCCCGCGCCGGCGATCTCGCCCGCCACGGCGGCGACGGCGGCTGGGCCGTTGCCGGTCGGTTCGACACCCCGGAGGGCGAGACCGATATCGGCACCGGGGCCCTCAACCAGGGTGAGCGCCGGGCCTTCCGCGTCGACGGTGCGCCGCCGCGCAGCCAGGCGGAGATCGGCCGGCGCATCGCCGCCGTCTGGCTGACGCCGCAGATGGACCGGCTGTTCACCGAAAGCCTGTCCGGCCGCCGCCGTTTCCTCGACCGCCTCGTCTGGGCGCTGGAACCCAACCACGCGCGGGAAATCGCCGCCCACGACACCGCCGTCGGCAGCCGCAACCGCCTGCTGGCCGAGGGCCGGGCAAAGGGGCGCCAGGACCTCGGGCGTTTGGACCCCGCTTGGCTCGCCGGCATCGAGGATGCCATCGCCCGCCATGCCGTCGCCGCCACCGCCGCGCGACTGATCCTGGTCCGCCGCCTGAACGAGCACACCGCGGCGTCGGGCTTCCCGCCGGCGCGGATGGACCTGGCCTGCCCGATCGCGGAGAGGCTGGCGTCCGAACCGGCCCTGGCGGTGGAGGACTGGCTGCGTGCGGAACTGCAGGCCAGCCGAACGCGCGACTCGGCGGCGGGGAGCACGTCGCTGGGGGCGCATCGGACGGACATGCTGCTGACCGACCTGGCCACCGGCACCCCGGCCGCGCTCGCCAGCACCGGCCAGCAGAAGGCGCTGCTGATCGGCGTGATCCTGGCGCATGCCCGGCTGATCGAGACCGTCCGCGGCTTCGCCCCCCTGCTGCTGCTGGACGAACCGGCGGTTCACCTGGACGCGGACCGGCGTTCGGCCCTATGGACGGTGCTGATGGACCTGCCCGCCCAGACCCTGGTCACGGGGACCGACAGCGAGACGTTCCTGCCCCTCGCCGGGTGCGCTTCGGCCTGGGCGGTGGGCGGCGGTCAAATCACGCCTGATTCGCGCTTTCTGCCAGAAGGCCCTGTCCCCGAAACCCGCTAAGCGCTATATATCTAGAGTATCAAATCCCATATCCCGGAGTCGTCCCTCGGCATGTCTGATAACGCCGCGCCGCCGCCTGATTCATCCCCCAATTCCGGCTCCGATCCCGAAGCGTACGACGCTGCCTCGATCTCCGTCCTGAGGGGCCTGGACGCCGTCCGCCGCCGGCCGGGGATGTATATCGGCGACACGGACGACGGCTCCGGCCTGCACCACATGGCGTTCGAGATCATCGACAACGCGGTGGACGAGGTCCAGGCCGGCTTCGCCACCCGGGTCGAGATGATCCTGAACGGCGACGGCAGCGTCACGGTGCGCGACGACGGCCGCGGCATCCCGACCGACATCCACCCCGAGGAAGGCGTCTCCGCCGCCGAGGTCGTGCTGACCAAGCTGCATGCCGGCGGCAAGTTCAACCAGAACAGCTACAAGGTCTCGGGCGGCCTGCACGGCGTGGGCGCCGCGGTGGTGAACGCGCTGTCCGAGTGGATGGAGGTGCGCATCTGGCGCAACGGCCAGGAGCACCTGATCCGCTTCCGGCATGGCGAGCCGGACGCGCCGCTGGCGATCGTCGGCCCCTCGGACCGCGCCACCGGCACGGAAGTCACCTTCAAGCCCAGCCCCGCGACCTTCACCCGGACCGAGTTCGACTACGCCCAGCTCGAACGCCGGCTGCGGGAGCTGGCCTTCCTGAACTCCGGCATGATCGTCGTCCTGCGCGACGAGCGCCACGCGCCGGCGGTCGAGAGCGTGCTGCACTACGAAGGCGGGCTGGTCGCCTTCGTCGAGTACCTGGACCGCGCCAAGACCCCGGTGTTCACCCCGCCGATCAACCTGCGCACCGCCGACGACCAGCAGGGCATCAAGGTGGAGTTCGCCCTGTCCTGGAACGACAGCTTCCACGAGACGATGCTGTGCTTCACCAACAACATCCCCCAGCGCGACGGCGGCACCCACCTGGCCGGCTTCCGCGCCGCGCTGACCCGCGTGGTCACCAGGTACGCCGAGGGGATGGGCAAGAAGGACCAGCTCCAGCTCGTCGGCGACGACATGCGCGAAGGCATGACCGCCGTGCTGTCGGTCAAGGTGCCGGACCCGAAATTCAGCTCCCAGACCAAGGACAAGCTGGTCTCGTCCGAGGTCCAGCCGGTCGTGCAGGCCGCCGTGGCCGACGCCGTGGCGCACTGGTTCGAGACCCACCCCAAGGAAGCCAAGTCCATCATCCAGAAGGTGATGGACGCCGCCGCGGCGCGGGAGGCCGCCCGCAAGGCGCGCGAGCTGACCCGGCGCAAGGGCGTGCTGGACGTCTCCACCCTGCCCGGCAAGCTGGCGGACTGCCAGGAACGCGACCCGGCCAAGTGCGAGATCTTCATCGTCGAGGGCGACAGCGCCGGCGGCTCCGCCAAACAGGGCCGCGACCGCAAGTTCCAGGCCATCCTGCCGCTGAAGGGCAAGATCCTGAACGTCGAGCGCGCCCGCTTCGACCGCATGCTGGGCAGCCAGGAGATCGGCACGCTGATCACGGCGCTCGGCGCCGGCATCGGCCGCGACGACTTCGACCCGGAGAAGATCCGCTACCACAAGGTCATCATCATGACCGACGCGGACGT
>NZ_DASZTJ010000224.1:0-4086 GCF_035548235.1 Rhodopila sp. | reverse complement strand
TCAAGGGCGGATTTGGCGCCAGGCCCGACCGCGACGGGATCAACGCGGTGGCCAGTACCGTTTCCAACATGAGCAATACGCCGATCGAGATCCTGGAAATGAGCTTCCCGCTGCGCATCGAGGAATACTCGCTGGTGCCCGACAGCGGCGGGCCGGGGAAGTATCGCGGCGGGCTGGGCGTGCGGCGCGTCTGGCGGGTGCTGGAGAACGCGTCCTATGCCGCCGTCTGCTGCGAACGCAGCGTCACGCCCCCCTTCGGCCTCGACGGGGCCCAACCGGGCGGTCCCGCCAGGATCGAACTCGCGGTGGCGACGCAGGATACGCGGCTGCTGAACTCCAAGGGCGGGTTCGAGGCGCCGGGCGGGTCGCTGGTGACGCTGCAGGCGCCGGGATCGGGCGGCTATGGGCCGCCGCGCGAACGGGACCGGGACGTGGTGCGGGAGGACCTGGCGGACGGGTACGTCTCGGCCGAGGCGGCGCGGGTGGTTTACGGGGTAGGATAGAGGTTGCCCCTCAAGCGCTCTACGATTGCATAGGCAGGGCGGCGGCTAAGACCGCTAGCCAATGCAGCGCCACCTTGAGGTCTTCAGGGGGCGTACGGCAGATTAAAATCAAAGCCGATACGGAAATGACTAGAGCTTGCAAGAGTGGGGAAGTCAACGGCCTGCCAGAATGCCTCGGCGCTCTCTTTGTGGACCTTAAGGCGATAGGACCTGAATTTGCAAAATGCCCTAGCTAACCTAGCTTAGCTTAGCTAGGGAGATCCCAATGGCCCAGGTCACCATCCACACCGCCAGCGGTCCCATCACCTGATCCCCGACCGGCCCGCCCGCCAGTTGCGCCCGCCGCCATCCCGGCGCAGTCTTCGACCCAAGAAGAACGCGGTAGGGAGTGCCGTACCATGTCCGCAGCGCTGCACTGGAACTTCGAAATCCGTCCGCTGTCGTCCGTCCTGGGCGCCGAAATCATCGGGCTCGACCTGCACCAGCCCCTGGATGAGCCGACGCGCGACGCCGTCTACGACGCCTTCGTCCGCTACCACGTGCTGTGCTTCCGCGACCAGCACCTCTCGCCCGAGGAGCAGATCGCCTTCACCGAACAGTTCGGCACGCTGGAACGGCACATGGCGCGCAACAAGGGCAAGCTGAACCCGCTGGTGCATATCGTCTCCAACCTCGACGCCGAGGGCAAACCCAGCGGCAAGGTGTCGTCCACCGGCTGGCACACGGACAAGTCGTTCCGTCCGGAACCATCCCTGGCGACCATCCTGCACGCGGTGACGATGCCGCCCGAGGGCGGGGAAACCTGCTTCGCCAACATGGTCGCCGCCTATGATGCGCTGCCGGACGTGACGAAGCAGGCGCTGGACGGTGTCCGGGTGGTGCATAGCTGGGAACTGTCCCGCTCCAACCGCGACCGCAAGCCCACGGCGGAGGAGATCGCCGACGCGCCGGACATGGCCCATCCCCTGGTGCGCGTGATCCCGGAGACCGGGCAGAAAGCGCTGTTCATGGGCGAGCATGCGTCGCATCTGGATGGCATGCCGATCGAGGCAGGCCGGGCGCGCATCCTGGACCTGGAGGCACACGCCACGCAGGACCGCTTCGTCTACCTGCATCGCTGGCGGCAAGGCGACATGCTGATGTGGGACAATCGCTGCCTGCTGCACCGGGCGAACGCCAACTTCGATGCGAGGCTGTATCCAAGGGTGCTGCACCGGACCTGCCTGCGCGGGAAGGCGCCGGCTTGAAGGGCCGCTTGGTTTGTTTCCGACCCCTGGGCATGATATCGTGCCACATGACCAAGTTGCTCGATAAGGCACTGGAAGTCGCGCGGCGCCTGCCGCGTTCAGTTGCGCATCCAAACTGTCATTGGCCTTTTGCCGGTTTATCCTGACATCGGTACGCGGACCACTCTCACTCGAACAGCGTTGCCAACCGCTGCTTGATCTGGTCCGCGATATACAGTGCTACCGCCTGGATCGTGGATGTCGGATTGACCCCGCCGCCCGTCACCCAGACGCTGCCGTCGACGATGAACAGGTTCCGCACGTCGTGGCTGCGGCCCCACGCATTGACCACCGACCGCTCCGGATCGTTCCCCATCCGGCACGTCCCCAGCAGGTGCCCCGGACTGTTCAGCACCGTGCGCGAGCAGAAGATGTCCTTCGCCCCCGCCGCCTCCAGCACCTCGGTCGCGCGCGCGATCCCGTGCTCCATCATGCGCCGCGTGTTCTCGCTGATCGTGTAGTCGATCCGAGCACCGGGGATGCCGTTGGAGTCTTTCAGGACGGGGTCGAGGGTGACGCGGTTATGTGCCTCGGGCAGGTCGTCACAGGCGATACCAATCTGCAGGCGATGATCCAGCCGGGTGCGGTAGATCCGATGATGGTCCTTGCCCCAGGGCAGGCGCCCGGACTCGATGGACAGGATCGCTTCCTGCACCGGTCCCGTCCCCCGGTTGAACTGCATCATGTAGCCGCGCACGAAGTCGCGGGACGGATCGGTCTCGTAGAACTGCTTGCTCCACAGCGACGTCATCGGACCGCGGCCGCCATCGACGCGGTCCTCGATGAAGCCCGACACCTGCGGCCACGGGTGCATCATCAGGTTCCGCCCGACCAGCCCGCTGGAATTCGCCAGCCCGTCGGGGAACCGCCCGGACACCGAGTTCAGCAGCAGCCGCGGCGTGCCGACGCCGTTGCAGGCGACGATCACCATCTCGGCCGGCTGGAGGTGTTCGGCGCCGTCGGCGTCGTAGTAGATCGCGCCGGACGCCATCCCCTCGGCGTTGACCGTCACCTCCCGCACCCGGCACCGCGGCCTCAGTTCCACCCCCGCTCGGATCGCCGCCGGCCAGTAGGTGATGTCGGTGCTGGCCTTCGCCCCCTGCGCGCAGCCGGGCGTGCAGTGGCCCAGGTTGATGCACTTGGCGCGGCCTTCGTACTCGGTCGTTGCGACTGAAACGTCCGACGGCCACCAGTGCCAGCCAAGCCGGTTCATCGCCTTCGCATAGCGCATGCCGGTGCGGCCCAGGGGGACCGGCGGCATCGGCGGCTGGTGGAGCGGCTCGCCCGGATCGCCCGCCAGGCCGGAGATGCCCATCATCCGGTCGTTCTCTTCAAAGAACGGCTCCAGCGCCCAGTAGTCGATCGGCCAGTCGTCCGCCACGCCGTCCAGCGTGCGGACCCGGAAATCCGACGGATGCAGGCGCGGCCAGTGCGCGGTGTACATCACCGTGCCGCCGCCGACCGCGTTGAAGTTGGCGACCTTCATCAACGACGCGTCGTCGTTCACCGGATAATCCGTCACCCGCCCGCGGCGGTTCGGGCTCATGTCGAAGTCCGCGTGACGCCGAGCCTCCCAGTCCCGGCCGTTGGAGGGGAAGTCGGTGGGCTTGATCCAGTCGCCTTGCTCCAGGCACAGGATCCGCATCTTCGTTTCGGCCAGGCTGTAGGCGACGGCGGCGCCCGACGCGCCGGAGCCGATGATCAGCACGTCGACGATGTCATGCCGCGTCGCCATCGCTCAGGCCCTCCGATGACCGGGACGGTCGTCGCGCCACAGGGGCGCGCGCTGCCGCACCGGGTCCAGCAGCGACCAGTCGCCTTGCTCGACGACATGGCCCTTGGGGAAGGGCGCGCGCGCCTCGTGGCCCACGGACACCAGCACGCGGTCGTCGCGGTAGTAGCATCGCAGCACGGCACGGCTCAGGCCGGAGACGACGGGGCCGCCTTGCGACAGGAAGGCCATGGCGCGCGCCTGCGCCTCGGCGTCCGGCAGGTCGTCGAACGCCGCGCCGCCCAGCGCGTCCAGCGCCGCGACCACGGCGTCCCGGTCGCGGCCCAGGCTCTTGACGATGTCGGCGAGGATGGCCGGGTCGTTGGCGGCCGGGACGCCGTAGCCGGCGTCTTCGGGGATCATGATGCCGGCCAGGCGGTGCAACGCCTTGACCTGGGCTGGAGTCAGGTCGTTTCCCATGCGGCGATTACGGGACGGTTTTCGACGTTTGGCAAGCCAGAAGGGGCAAGCCAGAAGGGGCAAGCCAGCAGGGGCCAGACGACGGGGGCAAGACGGAGGGGGCGTG
>NZ_DASZTJ010000223.1:0-17351 GCF_035548235.1 Rhodopila sp. | reverse complement strand
CCGGCGACCTGGGCATCGATGCCCAGGCGCAGGCAGGAACGCCGGCCGGGTTTCAGGTGATGTTCACCCGCGGGATCAACACGTTCAGCCAGATGATCGATTACTGGCACTACATGGGCTTCCTGGTGAACCAGAACACGGCCCCGTACGGCGAGCAGTTCCCGTACATCGTCGAGCAGGAGCGCAACCACGCTGCCTTCGTCGCTGCCGCCGTGGCGGTGGGCGACGGCAGCAACGTGATCACCGGGGCCGACCAGAACTTCTCCAACGCCTGGTTCCTGCCGACGCCGATCCCCGCACCGGCTGCCGCGGCCATGGTCGCCGCCCCACATCCGGCGCATCGGCGTGCGGGGCAGGCCGTGGCGTTCGCTTCCTCCCGCCAGCGCGGGCGCCTCGAAGGTTGATCGCTGCTGATGTCTGCGTCATCGGCGGCGGCCCGGCCGGGGCCGCCGCCGCGCTGACATTGGCCCGCTACACCCGACACGCGGTCCTGCTGCTCGAAGCCTCCGGGTACGCAGCGTTTCGCGTGGGTGAGACGGTGTCCGCCGGGATCGTTCCACTGCTGTCCTATCTCGGCGCTGAATCCGTCCTGGCCGGAGCGGTGTCCGTGCCAGCCTATGGCACTGCCGGCGCTTGGGGCGGCGAACAGTTGATACGGCGCGATTTCATCTGGACCGGACGGGGGCAGGGGCTCCACCTGGACCGCAACCGCTTCGACGCGGCGCTGGCCGCCTGCCTGTCCCGTTTCGGCGATGCGCCACGCGTCGGCACCCTGGTCCGTGACCTGACGTGGCGGGACGGACGCTGGGTCGTCGACCTGGACGCGCCGGAGGGCCGGACGCAACTGGAAGCCCGCATCGTCGTCGACGCCACCGGACGGCCGGCCCGCATTGCCCGTCGTCTGAATGCGGAACGCGCGGTGACGGACCGGCTGGTCGGACTTGTCTGCCACCTGGACCTGCCCAAAGAGCAGGGCGAGCAGACCACGCTGGTGGAGACCGTCCCCGAAGGCTGGTGGTACACCGCCACCTTGCCGGGCGGAAAAGCCGTTGCCGCACTGATGACGGACGCCGACCTGCTGCGTGGCCTGGGTATCGGCGCCGTGGGGGACTTTCTGACGCGAATGTCGGCCACCCGGCATGTCGCCGCCCGGCTGGAAGGGGCCCGGCCCCTCGGCGAACCGCGCGCCTTTCCCGCCGAGAGCCACGTCCTGCACCCCCCCTGCGGCCCCGGCTGGATCGCCGCCGGCGATGCCGCCTGCGCGTTCGATCCATTGGCCTCCCTGGGGATCGGCTATGCCCTCGCCAGCGGAATCCAGGCCGCTCGGATCGCCGATGAGTGGCTGCGTGGCGAAGACGGCCTGGCACGTGCCTATGCCGCCGATATTGCCCGCCACGCCGGCGTTTACAGCGCGCAGGCGCGGGAAATGTATCAAGCGGAACGACGATGGCCGGACGCGCCGTTCTGGCGGCGGCGGCTGGGCTGACGCGTCCATTCGCCGCGCTGGCGATATGTTTACCGCGCAGGGCAGGGTCATTCGCTGTCAACCGGAACGCGATCCGTATACCTCCGTTTGGATGAGGTCTATCAAGCCGTGTCCTGGCAGACGGGACTTGAGCAGGTCAGGAGCGTGAGCGTGTCGATCAAGGCTGGGTCCGAAGCACATAAGGAACTGTTCTGCCGGCAGTTCATTGAAACGCACCAGTCGTTCGATCCCGAGACCTTGCCCTGGCCGGACCTCGACGCCGCTGCACTGGACCGGCTGCGCGCCGTGCCGTTCTGGCAGGAGGTCTACCACACGGAACGTCGCGCCGGCGCGATCGTCGATGCGTTCACGCCGCAGGTGACCGACCCGGTGGTGCGTGAGGCCGTCGCGCTTCAGGGGGTCGAGGAAACCCGTCACGCCAAGCTGATCCGCGTGATGATCGACCGCTATGGGCTGGACGCCACCGAACAGCCCTTGGAGACGTTTCCGGCCGACCTTGAAACCGCTTTCATCGATTTCGGCTTCGGCGAATGCCTCGACGCCTTCCTTGGCTTCGGCGCGTTCAAGACCGCCCGGCAATCCGAGTTCCTGCCGGACGCGATGTTTCAGATCTTCGATGTGCTGATGTTCGAGGAAACCCGGCACATTGTTTTCTTCATCAACTACATGGCCTGGCGGGAGAAGCAGCGCGGCCATGTCGCCCTGACGCGGGCGATGAAATCGGCATGGTTCTATGGCCGGGCCGCGCGCCGCCTGTTCGGCATGGTGCGGCGCGGACAGGACGTCAACGAAGGGCGGGATTTCGCCGTGACCGAGGTGAACATGTTCCTCGACGGCTTCAGCTTCCGCGCGTTCGTCGAGGATTGCTATCGCGAGAACGCGCGGAGAATGAGCGTCTTCGATCCGGGCCTGATGCAGCCGCGCCTGCTGCCGGCCATCGCCGACCTGGCGGTGCGCGGCCTGCGGCTTTGGGATCGGGGCCGGCCACGTGGGCGACTTTCCGATTCCTCCGCCCAATCGGGCTAGGACCGGGCAGGCCGGCAGGGCATCCCCTCGCCCCGCGATTGGACGTTCGGCCCGCTGCTCGGTTACAAAGTTCCCCAACGAAAACGGGGGAACGCATGAGCAGCCAGACCTACGACTACATCATTGTCGGCGCCGGTTCGGCGGGTTCCGTCCTGGCGAACCGGCTCAGCGCCAATCCGAAGTTCAGGGTGCTGCTGCTGGAGGCGGGGCGTGAGTCCCATCCATGGTCCCGCATCCCGGTCGGCTTCGCCAAGCTCATCACCAATCCGGCCGCGAACTGGCTTTATGCGTCCGAACCGGAGCCGAACACGGGCAATCGCCGCATTCCGATCCCGCGCGGCAAGCTGCTGGGCGGGTCGTCGTCCATCAACGGCATGGTCTTCGTCCGGGGTCAGTCGCAGGACTACGACATCTGGGCGCAGCTTGGGAATCGCGGCTGGAGCTACCGGGACGTGCTGCCGGTCTTCCGTGACATGGAGAGCTATAACGGCCACGGCGACGAAGACTATCGCGGCCGTAACGGTCCGCTGAAGGTCAGCGAGAATACCGAGACCGGGCCGCTGTATGATGCGCTGATCAAGGCCGCCGGGCAGTGCGGGATCGAGTACACGCGCGACTACAACGGCGCGAAGCAGGACGGGATCGGCATGACCCAGGCGACGATCCGCAACGGCCGCCGGCAGAGCACCGCCGTCTGCTACCTCGATCCCGCGCGGTCCCGGCCGAACCTGACCATCCAGGCCAACGCCCTGACCGAGCAGCTTGTGCTGGAAGGGAAACGATGCGCGGGCGTGCGCTATACGGTGAATGGCGAGACGCGGGAGGCGCGCGCCGGACGCGAGGTCATCGTCAGCACCGGGTCGATCAACTCGCCGCAATTGCTGGAACTGTCGGGCATCGGGCAACCGGCGCTGCTGCAATCGCTGGGGATCGAGGTGAAGCATGAGCTGAAGGGCGTCGGCGAGAACCTGCGGGACCATTTCTATCCCAGGATGAAATGGCTGGTCCCCGAATCGCTGCGGCTGACCTACAACGTCAAGGCTCGGGGTCTGGGCATGGTCTGGCAGGCGTTCCGGTATGCCGTGTCCCATCGTGGCCTGCTGAGCCTGCCGGCCTCCCCGATACGCGCCTATGTGCGGACGCGGCCGGGGCTGGACGCGCCGGACGCGGGGATCACATGGATGCCGTTCCTGTCGAACCCGGATTTCACCCTGTCGAAGACGTCGGGGATCCTGGCGATCATGGGAATCCTGCGGTCGGAGAGCACCGGCAGCATCCATGTCTCCTCCAAGTCGCCACGCCAGCCGCCGGCGGTGCGATTCAATTTCCTCAGTGCCCAGCTTGATCGGGACGTGACCTTGGCGGCAATGCGGATCGCGCGGCAGGTCGCGGCGGCGCCGGCCCTGAGCGGGATCGTTACCGACGAAATCGCGCCGGGGATCAACCTGCAGGCGGATGACGAGCTGCTGGACTGGGTACGTAACAATGCCGAGACGACATATCATCCGGTCGGCACGTGCAAGATGGGTCGCGATCCGATGGCGGTGGTGGATGACCAGTTGCGGGTGCACGGGCTGGAGGGGCTGCGGGTCGCCGATGCATCGATCATGCCGACGCTGACATCGGGAAACACCAACGCGCCCAGCATCATGATCGGAGAGAAGGCGTCGCGGCTGGTGCTGGAGGCGGCGGGGTAGGCCGCGCCGCGGCTTTTACCGTCATGGCGGCCGGAAGGCCGCCATCCACGCCTTGCGGTGGTTTTTGATCAAAGGGTCAGGCAAGGATGGCGGGCGTGGCTCGCCATGACGACACCGTGACCGCTGTCAAAATTTCTTGCCGCGCCTACGGACCAACTCCGTCCATGGCAGGGTGTGGTGGCCGCCGCCGCTAACGCGGCGACAGCACCATGACCATCTGGCGGTTTTCCATCCGCGGCATCTGCTCGACCTTGGACGTTGCGTCCATTTCCGCGCGGATGCGTTCCAGCACGCGCACGCCGATATCCTGGTGGGCCATTTCGCGGCCCCGGAAGCGAAGCGTGACTTTGACCTTGTCGCCTTCCTCGATGAACGACTTCATGGCGCGCATTTTCACCTGATAGTCGTTTTCGTCGATGTTCGGGCGGACTTTGATCTCTTTGATCTCGATCACCTTCTGCTTTTTCTTGGCTTCGTTCTTTTTCTTCTGCTGTTCGTATTTGAACTTGCCGAAGTCGAGAATCTTGCAGACCGGCGGATCGGCGTTCGGGCTGATCTCCACAAGGTCGAGCCCGACCTGGTAGGCGCGCATCATCGCCTCACGGGCGGACATCACCCCCTGCATTTCCCCGTCCTGGTCGATCAAGCGTACCTGGGGAATGCGGATTTCTTCGTTCACGCGTGGGCCCTCGCGATTGGGCGGGGCAGTCATAGGTCCTCTGGCTATCGTTGTCTCCTGTGTCTGTTTCGGAAGTCATCCGACGGATGGCCGACATCCGCCGGATTGCCATTGTGCGCTCAAAACCCGCCTAAAATCAAGCCATCCTGCCTTACAAGAGGTCGGGCGGAGTCGCTTCCTTGCCTAGCTGGGCAATCACCGCGTCCAGTGCAAGCACCTCCTGCGCCTGGCTGCCCAGGCGCCGCAGCGCGACGGTACGGGTTTCCGCCTCTTTGCGGCCCACGACGGCCAGCACCGGGACGTGCGCCAGGCTGTGCTCCCGCACCTTGGCGTTGATCTTCTGGTTGGTCAGGTCGGTCTGGACCGACAGGCCGGCCTTGGCCAGCGCCGCCGCGACCTCCCGCGCGTAGTCGTCGGCGTCGGACACGATCGTCGCCACCACCGCCTGCACCGGGGCGAGCCAGAGCGGGAACCGGCCGGCATATTGCTCGATCAGGATGCCCAGGAACCGCTCGAAACTGCCCAGGATCGCGCGATGCAGCATCACCGGGCGATGCCGAGCGCCGTCTTCGCCGACATATTCGGCGTCGAGGCGTTCGGGCATGTTGAAGTCGACCTGCAGCGTGCCGCATTGCCAGTCGCGGCCGATCGCGTCGCGCAGCACGAACTCCAGCTTCGGGCCGTAGAACGCGCCCTCGCCGGGGTTCAGCTCCGTTTCCACGCCGGCGGTCCGGCAGGCTTCGCGCAGCGCGCCTTCGGCCTTGTCCCAGATCTCGTCGCTGCCGGTACGGGCTTCGGGGCGGTCGCTGAACTTGATGCGGAATTCGGGGAAGCCGAAATCGCGGTAGATCGACGACAGCAATTGGACGAAGCGAACCGTTTCGGGGGCGATCTGGTCCTGCGTGCAGAAGATATGCGCATCGTCCTGCGTGAAGGCGCGCACGCGCATGATGCCGTGCAGCGCGCCGGACGGTTCGTAGCGATGGCACGACCCGAACTCCGCCATGCGCAGCGGCAGTTCGCGATAGGAACGCAGGCTGTTGCGGAAGATCTGCACATGGCAGGGGCAATTCATCGGCTTCAGCGCAAGGAATTTGTCTTCCTCCTCCACCTGCGCGATGAACATGTTCTGCCGGTAGTTCTCCCAATGGCCGGATTTTTCCCACAGCGACCGGTCGACGAGCTGCGGCGTCTTCACCTCCTGATAGCCGGCGGCGTCCAGGCGGCGGCGCATATAGGCCTCGACCGTGCGGTATAGTTTCCAGCCCTTGGGGTGCCAGAAGATGCTGCCGACGGCCTCTTCCTGGATATGGAACAGGTCCATTTCCTTGCCGATCCGGCGATGGTCGCGCTTTTCCGCCTCTTCCAACTGGTGGAGATACGCGTCCAGCTCCTTCTGGTCGCGCCAGGCGGTGCCGTAGATGCGCGACAGCATGGCGTTGCGGTGATCGCCGCGCCAATAGGCGCCGGCGACCTTCATCAGCTTGAACGCCGGTCCGACATCGGCGGTGGAGCGCATATGCGGGCCGCGGCACAGATCGACCCAATCGCCCTGTGAGTAGAGGCTGATCGTTTCGGTCGTGGGAAGGTCCTGGATAAGCTGCGCCTTGTACTTCTCGCCCTTTGCCTGGAAGAAGGCGATGGCCTCGTCACGGTCCATCACGCTGCGCACGAAGGGCGCGCCGCGGGCGACGATCTCGCGCATCTTCGCTTCGATCGCCGGAAAGTCGTCGGGCGTGAACGGGTCGTTCCGTGCAAAGTCGTAATAGAATCCGTTTTCGATCGCCGGACCGATGGTGACCTGCGTGCCGGGGTACAGGTCCTGCACCGCCTCGGCCAGCACATGGGCGGCATCGTGGCGGATCATCTCCAGCGCCTCGGCGTCCTTGCGCGTGAGGAAGACGATGCTGGCGTCGTGCTCGATCGGCGTTGCCAGGTCGACCAGCTTGCCGTCCAGCTTCATGGCCAGCGCCGCGCGCGCCAGCCCCGGCCCGATCGCCGCCGCCACATCGGTGCCGGTGACGGGCGCGTCGAACGAGCGTTCGGAGCCGTCGGGCAATGTGATGACAGGCATGTGGCAGATATCCTTGGGTTGAACCGGGCGCCTTCTATGGCCGTTCCGGGCGGCCCGAGGCAAGGGCGTCGCGCCGCCCGGCCCGTTTTTATATCGCGCGGTCCCGACCCTCATCGATTTTATATGCCGCTGCCAGCACCTTTCGGGACCGTGAGCCAAGCACGCGACGGGAACTGGAGGAACGTCGCGCACTGACCGCCGGAGCACGCTGCTCCGCCCCTGGTTCCGCATCCTCGAAGAGAGACGTCATGGCCGTGAAAGCCCTGAAAGTTCAGCTTGTTCCGCCGTTACCCGACGCCGGGGCGCAAATCCTCGGCCATGCCGGCCCGCTGGCCGGCGTTCGAGCGCTGCTCAGCGCTCGGGACGTGGAGGTGCTCTGTGCACTGATCCGGAGCGGGTGCCGGGCGGTGACCTGCCTGAAACCCGGCAGCAAGGCCGACCGGTCCGATTACGACCTCGTGCTGATCTCCGATACCGGCGCATCGCCGGATGACGCGATCCGCCTGGCGCATCAGGCGCTGGCGCCGACCGGCCGCATCGTCCTGGGCGTCGCCGCGCACAAGGCCCTGGCGCTGACCCGCCGGTTGCGACTGAACGGTTTCAGAACGATCCGGACCACGGCCTTGCCGGGTCTGGCGGTCGTTCAAGCCGACGGCCCAGGGAGGGCGGCATGACGGAGGGTGGCATGACGAAGGGTGGCAAGACCCTGGCCCTGCACGGCTCCCTGGCCGCCCTGCCGACACCCTTCCGCGGCGGCGAGATCGATACCGAGGCCTTCGCCGGCCTCTGCGAGCGCCATCTGGCGCGCGGCACCACCGGCCTGGTCATCTGCGGCAGCACCGGGGAGGCCCCGGCGCTGCGGCCGGAGGAGCAGGCAGACCTGGTGGCTCTGGCCGTTGGCATCGCCCGCCGACGGGCGCCCGTCATCGCCGGTTGCGGCGCACCCTGCACCGAGTCCGCCCTCGTCATCGCAAGGCTCGCCGCCCGGGTCCGCGCCGATGCGCTGCTATGCGCACCCACGCCTTATGTGAAACCGTCACAGGACGGGATCGCGGCGCATGTCCGCACCCTGGCGGTGGCGTCGGGATTGCCGGTCATCCTGTATGACGTTCCCGGACGCACCGGCGTTTCCGTTCGCGATGAAACGATCGCTGCATTGTTCGAGCACGGGGTAATCGTCGGCGTGAAGGACGCGACGGCCGATCTGGCGCGTCCGCCGCGGCTGCGGGCGCTATGCGGCGACGGCCTGGCGCAACTGAGCGGCGACGACGCCACCGCGGCGGCCTATCGTGCGGCGGGCGGGCATGGCTGCATCTCGGTCACCGCCAACCTGACGCCGGCCCTGTGCGCGGCGCTGCATACGGCCTGGGACCGGGGCGACCTGGTGCGGTTCGCGGACTTGCGCGACCGGCTGGCACCGCTGCATGACGCGCTGTTCGCCGAGAGCAACCCGGTGCCGCTGAAAGCGGGGCTGGAACTGCTGGACCTCTGCACCGCCGATGTGCGGCTGCCGCTGACCAGAGCGTCGGAGGCGACACGCTGGCGGCTGGAACGTCTGCTGGGCCGGCTGGCGACGCGGGAGGAGGCGGGGATCGATGCCCTACAGTCCTGACGCCATCCTGCACTACGGCATGATGCTTCGCCTGGCCTTGCTGCTGGGCCTCTGGGTGTTCGGCTTGGGCGTGGCCGTCCTGGTCCGGGGGACTCGCAATCAGATACGAAGGGCCGTTGCCCGTCACGACGGGGCAGGGACCATGACGGGGTTGCCGGCCAGCTTGAAGCGCCAATGAGTCGCTTGAGGGGCGCGGGGTGGCGTCAATGTTCAGATGGGCTTGGCCAACCTCGGATCGTACAGCCATTTCCGCCGCTTGGCGGCGGTGATCCGCGCGCTGTCGGGATGCGCGGGGTTCATCAGGATGGTCCGTTCCTCCGGCACGATCACGGATGGGACCATCAGCAGGACGGACCGTCCCGAACGGATCCAGGCCGTGCCCGATTGGATGCTCACCCGGCCGGCGGGTTCGGCGTCCCATCCGACATCCAGGCTGTCGGTCGTCTCAACCTGCGCATCGGACCAGATTTCGTCCGGGATCGTGATCTCCACCAGGTAGCGGTTGAAGGGCAGGCCGCCGGCGTTGAGATGGACGATCGTTTCCAGGCAGGCGAGCGCGCGGGTTTCCGACGCGTAGACGACCGGGATGCCGGCTTCGTTCCAACGGCCGCCGGTCGCCTTCGCGCCCGCACCCGAGAGATCGTCCGCCTGGTAGGTCGCGGTATCGGTCGCGATCCGCCAGACCGTCCGGCTCACGCGTAGGCGCCGCTCTGCAGCTTCGCGAGCGCGGAGGCGACCAGGCCCTGGCCCTCCATGGTGTCGATCAGGTCGGCGGGGCGCACGCCCCCGAACGCGGGCAGGGGCTCCGTCAGCCATCGCGCCATCCAGGCGCGGGCGTCGAAGCCGTCCGGTTCGCCGGATTCCTCGATCATCGCCTCCAATTGGCCGACCAGCCTGGCAAAGCCGATGACCCGCTCGCTTTCCTCGGCCGTCAGCACATCGCCCGTCTTCGCCTTCTTGTTGACGGTGGCCGTGGAGAGGTTCAGCGCCTTGAACCCGGCGCCCTGTCCAATCTGCAGGTCGGCGAGCAGGCGCTTCACCTCCGCGGCCGGCACGCCTTTCTTGATCAGGGCAATGCGCTCAAGCGAGGAGGCCCGATACACGTTCAGATACGAAAACGCCGGGGCTTTGTCCTTGGTCCTTTGGGGTACGTGACGTGAGGCTTGTGAGTGGGACACAGGAATTGCTCCTTTGAGGAATTTATATGCTCAAATGAGCACCAATGCAAGCCCAAGCACGACGGGCCATCAATTGGCCAGCGCCCAAGGGGAACGACCAAGGGGAACGACCAAGGGGAACGACCAGGGGGGAACAACAGTCACGGCGCCAGCCGCATCAGCGCATCGGCGTTGCCATGCGCGATCTTGGCCTTGTCCGCCGGCGACACCGGCAACCCGTCCAGGAATGCGCGGGCCCGAGCGTTGGAGGCAAACGGGTAGTCGACGGAGAACATGAGACGGTCGACGCCGAACGTCATCAGCGCGGCCATGAACGGCACTGGGGTGAAGAACCCGCTGGTGGTGATCCACACCTGCTCCGTCAGCGCCTGCCGCAGCGAACGCTTGAGTTCCGTTTTCGCGGTCGCCGCCGTGGTTTCGTCGATGCGGTCGAGCATGAAGGGCAGCGCCTCCCCGCAGTGGCCGATGACGATCTTCAGCCCGGGGTGCCGGTCGAGCGCGCCGGACAGCGCGAGGCGCAGCGTGTGGATCGCCGTCTCGGCGTGCCAGCCCCAGGCGGACAGCGCCAGGGTGAAGCTGAAATTGCCGGGCAGCCCGTCGAAATACGCCGCTCGGACCGCATGGGAGGGAATGCCGGGATGGATGTAGATCGGGACGTCCAGCGCCTCGGCTTCCGCGAGCACGGGGTCGAAGCGAGGATCGTCCAGGAACAACCCGTCGGTGGGACCGTTCACCAGCGCGCCGACGAAGCCCAGGTCGCGGACGGTGCGGCGCAATTCCTCGGCAGCGGCATCGGGGTCGAGCAGCGGCAGGTGGGCGAAGCCCCTGTACCGCGCCGGGTAGCGTGCGCACGCCTCCGCCAACGCGTCGTTATACGCGCGGCCCAGGTCGATGCCGGGCTGGCCGGGCACCAGGTCGGCGCCGGGGCCGGCGACGGACAGGACCTGCACGGTGATGCCGGATTGGTCCATGTCCGCGATGCGCGCCGGGCCGAGGTCGGCGAGTTCGTTCTTCTTGATGGTCTGCGCCCAGCGAAAGGACGGGTCGGTGGGGAAGCCGCGGGCGGCGACGGCGGCTTCCGGAACGCGGCCGGCGATGGCGGGGACGGTGTAGTGTTCTTCCAGGGCGACGATGCGCATGGGTGGGACCTCCCGTTGCATTGGGCGGAAGGGTCGCAGGTCGTGACGAGCGTCTCAATAGGGCTTCAGGACAGCATCCAGGGCATCCTGGATGCGGCGTTTCGCATCCTCGTCGTCGGCGAAGGACGTGATGAACTCACCAAGCCGGCTTACGCCCAAGGTCGCCAGGTCGAACGGATTAAGGACATAGCCTTCACCCTGCACCGTTAGCAGCGGCGCGATGCGAGGATGATCGCGCCCCAGTTGAGGCAGGGCATCGGGTCGGATCAAGGGCGCCACCAACCGCGTCGGCATGCGAGCAAAATCGTTCGCCTGCAGGATCAGCACGAGAGGACGGGCGGCGCTGCGGGTAGGTGACCGGTGGACGCTGAACTGCGCCGCAGGGGTCACTTCTCCTGCAACTCTTCCGAGAGGCTTCCGTGCTCCTCATATAGCGCCGTGAAGGCTACGATAGCCCGTTCCGTGCGGCGTTTTTCAGCGTCGGCGGCGGCTTCGCGGCGTTCCAGGTCGGCGGCCAGCAGCGTCTCCACATACACTGAAAGGTTGCCCACCTCGGTTCGACAGCGCTCGATCAGATCGGCGTTCAGGGTGAGATTGACCGCCAGTTTCGGCGCCGCGTGGTCGTAGCCCATGCGGAATTCCTCTCGCGCGAATATGCGCAACATAAGGGCCTACGAGCAGTTCGGCAACGCCGCGCTTGTGTCCACCCCCATCGGGTTGTCTGGTCAGAGCGGCGATGTCGGGGCAAAACTCCCTGCGGCGGCGGGATGGCTCTGCCAGACCGATCCGCAGCGTATCAGGGGGAATGATGGTTACAGGTGAACTTCGCAACCAGATCGACCGGATCTGGGACAGTTTCTGGACGGGCGGCATCTCCAACCCGCTGGAGGTCATCGAGCAGATCACCTACCTGCTGTTCATCCGGCGCCTGGACGAGTTGGAAACACTGGAGGAAAGCAAATCCCGCCGGACCAGGAAGCCCATGGCGCGGCGTATTTTTCCGGACGGCGCCGACCCGAAGGACCGTCCCTATCGGGACCTGCGTTGGTCGCGGTTCAAAAACTTCGCCCCTCGGGACATGTTCACGGTCGTCGCCGAACACGTCTTCCCGTTCCTGCGGACGCTGGGTGGCGACGGTTCCACCTATTCCCACCACATGCGGGACGCGCGTTTCACCATCCCGACGGCGGCCTTGCTGGCGCGGGTGGTGGACATGCTGGACGCCGTCCCGATGGAGGACGCCGACACCAAAGGTGACATCTACGAATACATGCTCGGCAAGATCGCGACCGCCGGGCAGAACGGGCAGTTCCGCACGCCTCGGCACATCATCCGCCTGATGGTGGAAATGATGGCGCCGACGCCGCGCGACATCATCGTCGACCCGGCCTGCGGCACCTGCGGGTTCCTGGTTGCGGCTGGGGAGTATATCCAGCGCAACCACGGCCGGGCGCTGTATGACGACAAGGCACGGGAGCATTTCCATCATCACATGTTCCACGGCTTCGACTTCGACGGCACCATGCTGCGGATCGGCAGCATGAACATGCTGCTGCACGGCGTGGAGAACCCCGATGTGCGCTATCGCGACAGCCTGGCGCAGGACCATGCGGACGACGCCGATCGTTACTCGCTGGTACTGGCCAATCCACCCTTCGCGGGCAGCTTGGATGCGGAGTCGGTCGCCAAGGACCTGACCGCGATCGTCAAGACGAAGAAGACCGAGCTGCTGTTCCTGGCGCTGTTTTTGCGGTTGCTGAAGCCGGGCGGGCGCGCGGCGGTGATCGTGCCGGATGGCGTGCTGTTCGGGTCCTCGAAGGCGCATAAGGAACTGCGCCGCATGCTGGTGGAGGATCACAAGCTGGATGGCGTGGTCAGCCTGCCAGCCGGCGTGTTCCGGCCTTATGCCGGAGTGTCGTGCGCCATTCTGCTGTTCACCCGCACCGATAGCGGCGGCACGGATGGCGTGTGGTTCTACGATATGCAGGCGGATGGCTGGAGCCTGGACGACAAGCGCTCGCCCTTGCTGCCGGAGGCGAAGCTGGGCCCCGTGCCGGCGGAGGCGCTGACCGAGGCCGAGGCGGCAAAGAACGACCTGCCAGACGCGCTCGCCCGCTGGCGCGCTCGGGATGGGGCGGAGAAGCAGCGGCCTCGGACGGCGCGGAGTTTCGTGGTGCCGAAGGCGGAGATCGCGGCTTCCGGTTGGGATTTGTCGCTGAACCGATACAAGGAGGTGGTGCGGGAGGAGACAGTGCATCGGTCTCCGCGGGAGATTTTGGCGGAGTTGCGGGGATTGGAGAGAGAGATTGCCGAGGGGATGGCGCGGTTGGAGAGGATGCTGGGGTGAGGTGGCCTAAGGTTCCAGTGGGCGAACTCGTCTATATCCAAGGTGGAGGAACCCCGAGCAAGGCTAATGAAGCTTTTTTCTCGGGCACCATTCCTTGGGTTACTCCCAAGGACATGAAATCATGGTTTATATTCGATAGCGAGATGCACATTACCAGTTCAGCAATTGAACAGAGCGCGGCGAAGATGATCGACGCGTCCAGCGTACTCCTCGTTGTTCGCTCCGGAATACTGAAGCACACGTTGCCGGTCGCAATTAACACTGTCCCAATCGCCATCAACCAAGATATGAAAGCCCTTACATGCAAGGGCAGAATAGATCCGCATTATCTCGCACGAATACTCAAGTCCAGTGAAGGCGAGATTTTAACATGGACCCGAGCGACAACTGCTGACAATTTCCCAATTGAAAGACTTCGATCGCTCGAAATACCACTTCCGCCGCTTTCCGAACAACGCCGCATCGCCGCCACCCTCGACGAGGCCGACGCGTTGCGGGCAAAGCGGCGGGCGGCACTGGCGAAGCTCGATGAAATGGCGCAGGCGATCTTCGTGGAAATGTTTGGGTCACTACAAAATCCACGTATCACAATGAACACTAGGTCTTTTGGTAGTTTTGCTGACATCAAGCTCGGGAAGATGTTGGATAAGAAACGTCAGCTCGGTCAACCAAAGTTTCTATATCTGAGAAACGCAAATGTCAGATGGTTTGATTTCCAGCTAGATGACTTATATCAAATGGAATTTTCGGCTGAAGAGCGGAGTCAGTATAGCCTCGCTAGGGGAGACATATTGATTTGTGAGGGCGGAGAGCCCGGACGGGCTGCAATATGGAAGGGCCAAGTAGCTAACTGCTATTATCAGAAAGCGCTTCACCGAGTAAGGTTGGATCCAGAATTAGCGATTCCTGAAAATATCGTATGGGTTATGTGGCTCCTAGCAAAAGACTCCGGCTTGAAAGATCATGTGACTATCTCTACTATCGCACATCTTACGAAAGAGAAGCTCGAGCGGCTCACTATCCCATTGCCTACCCTCAACGAACAACGGATGTTCGCGCGGAGAATTGCGGATTTGGAGAAAATCAAAACGTCGTTGAATCGGGCCTGTGACGGTCTCGACTTCCTCTTCGCCTCCCTCCAACACCGCGCCTTCCGAGGAGAACTCTAACCCATGTCCCAGTTCGGCTTCCTCACCCAAGAGTGGCCGAACCTGCACGCCGCCGCCGTCCGTGCCGAAACCCTCGCCACCGGCGACCCTCGCGCCGCCGCCTTCTACGCCCGCCGCTTCCTGGAACTCGCCGTCGCCTGGCTCTATCAGGCCGATAAGCGCCTCGACCGACCCTATAAAGACAACCTCGCCGCCCTGATCGACGAGCCCAGCTTCCGCCGCGTCGCCGGCCAGGCCATCTATTACAAGGCCGTTTACATCAAGGACGCCGGCAACCGCGCCGTCCACAGCAACAAGCCGGTCAGCGACCAGGATGCCAGAGCGGTCCTGCAAGAAGTCTTCCACCTCGCCTTCTGGCTGGTCCGCACCTACGCCAAAGGTCCCAAGCCGCCGGACAGCCTAAGCTTCGATCCGGCCAAACTGCCGCCGCCCGCCGCCGCGGTCGCGAAACAATCCCTCGCGCAGGTGCGGACACTCGCGGCCGACCTCCAGGCCAGGGACGAGGCGCTCCGTCAGGCGCAGGCGACGAACGCCGGCCTCGACGCCCAGATCAAAGCGCTACAGCAACAAGTCGCCGAAGCCGTCGCCGCCAACACCGCAAAACCCGACACGCACGACTATCACGAGGCCGCCACCCGCGACCTGTTCATCGACAAGCTGCTGCGGGAGGCCGGCTGGGACCCGAACGCGCCGAACACAACCGAGTACGCCGTCACCGGCATGCCAAGCCCGACCGGGCAGGGCCGCGCCGACTACGTGCTGTGGGGTTCGGATGGCAAGCCGCTCGCGGTGATCGAGGCGAAGGCAACCCGCCACAGCGCAGCCAAGGGCCAGCAGCAGGCAGTGCTCTACACCGACTGCCTCCAGCAGATGCACGGCCAGCGCCCGGTGATCTTCACCACCAACGGCTACCAGCACTGGATCTGGGACGACACCGCCTATCCGCCGCGGGAGGTCCAAGGCTTCTATCGCCGCGATGAACTGGAATTGCTGATCCAGCGCCGCGCCACGCGCCGTAAGCTGGCGGACGCCGAGATCAAGCCCGAGATCGTCGAGCGCTATTACCAGATCCGCGCCATCCGCCGCATCGGCGAGGCGTTCGAGACCGAGCAGCGGCGTAAGGCGCTGGTGGTGATGGCAACGGGGGCGGGGAAGACCCGCACGGTGATCGCGCTGTGCGACCTGCTGATGCGCTGCAACTGGGCCAAGCGCATCCTGTTCCTGGCCGACCGCACCGCCCTGGTGAAGCAGGCGGTGAATGCGTTCAAGAAGCACTTGCCCGATGCCGCGCCGGTCAATCTGCTGGAGGATAAGGCCGCGACCGGTCGCGTCTATGTCTCCACCTATCCCACCATGATCTCCCTGATCGAGGACTCGACGGAAAGCGGGCGCCGCTTTGGTCCCGGTCATTTCGACCTCGTGATCGTGGATGAGGCGCACCGGTCCATCTACCGCCGCTACGGCGCGATCTTCCGCTGGTTCGACAGCCTGCTGGTCGGCTTGACCGCCACGCCGAAGGACGAGATCGACCGCAACACCTACCGGCTGTTCGACCTCGATAGCGGCCTGCCGACCGACGCCTATGCGTTGGAGGACGCGGTCAACGACAAGTTCCTGGTGCCGATGCGCGCCGTATCAGTGCCGTTGCAGTTCCAGCGGCAGGGCATTCGTTACGATGACCTGTCCGACGAGGAAAAAGAACAATGGGACGAGGCGGAATGGGATCCAGAGGATGGTCCGCCCAACCGGGTCGAGGCCGATGCGGTCAACCAGTGGCTATTCAACAAGGACACTGTCGATAAGGTGCTGCAGCACCTGATGACACACGGACTCAAAGTCGATGGCGGCGACAGGCTCGGGAAGACAATCGTCTTTGCCCGCAACCATAAGCACGCCGAGTTCATCCAGCAGCGTTTCGATGCCAACTATCCGCATCTGGCAGGTCATTTCGCGCGGGTCATCGATAATACTGTGGATTATGCGCAGACACTGATCGACTGGTTCTCGATCCCGGACAAAGCACCGCATATCGCCATCAGCGTCGACATGATGGACACCGGCATCGACGTGCCGGAGGTGTCGAACCTCGTCTTTTTCAAGCTGGTGCGGTCCAAGACCAAGTTCTGGCAGATGATCGGCCGCGGCACGCGCCTGTGCCCCGACCTGTTCGGGCCGGGGGAGGACAAGCAGTTCTTCTACGTCTTCGATTTCTGCCAGAACCTGGAATACTTCAACAACGACGCGCCGCGGATCGAAGCTGGGGTCGCCGATAGCCTTGCCACCCGGCTGTTTCGCCTGCGGTTGGATGTGATGAACGCCATCGACTCACGCGCCGCCTCGGGCTCGTCGGATGAACGGGAAGCGGACCTGCGCCAGGACATCACCGCCCTGCTGCGAAGCGAGGTTGCGGCAATGAACACCGACAACTTCCTGGTCCGCCCGCATCGGCGCCTGGTCGAGACCTTTTCCAAACCGGAGGCGTGGGAGGCACCCAGCATTCAGGACCGCGACGCGCTGTCATCCGAACTCGCCGGCCTTCCCGCCGCATTGCCTCCCGAAAAGCTGGAGGCTCGGCAATTCGATTTTCTGATGTTGAACCTGCAGCTCAGCGTCGTGACAGCGCATCCCGGCTTCGAGAAGCGCCGGGACGACGTGATCGAACTCGCCGGCCTGCTGGCTGAGAACAAGACGATCCCAGCCATCGCGCGTGAAATGGAGCTGATCCTGGCGGTCCAGTCGTCGGCGTGGTGGCAGGATGTTTCGGTGGCGGAGCTTGAGCAGGTGCGGCGCCGGCTGCGCGGCCTGGTGCACCTGATCGAGCGGAAGAAGCGGGCCGCGATCTATACCGATTTCCGCGACAGCATCGGTGATGGTTCGGAGATCGTCTTTCAGAAGTTCGTCTCCGCCGATGCGTTCGAGAAATTCCGTGAGAAGGCACGCCATT
>NZ_DASZTJ010000222.1:0-14400 GCF_035548235.1 Rhodopila sp. | reverse complement strand
CTGGCGGCTGAACACGACGGTACGGGTGCCCGGCGAGACGCCGCTGGTGATCACGGACGACACGCCGGGCGGGGCGGATGGTCTGTCGCAGCAGGGGTTCGACCGGCGGTAGCGGACCCTGCCCGCGATGCGCGGTCAGGCCACCGCGGGGGCGTTCGCGCCGGCCTGGGCGCGGCGGTTCTGCCAGAGCGCGACGAAGTCGATCGGCTGCAGCAGCACCGGCGGGAAGCCGCCGTCGCGGGTCACGTCGGACAGGATGTTGCGCGCGAACGGGAACAGGATGCGCGGGCATTCGACCAGCAGGACCGGCTCGATCGCCGTCTCGGGCAGGCCGTTCAGCGTGAACACGCCGGCATAGGTCAACTCCGCCACGAAGACGGTGGGCGGCACCGGGCCGGCCTGGCCATTCTGGGCCTGCGGGGCATCGTGCGCCTCGGCGCGGATCACCAGGGCGACCTCGAACACCGACTGGCCTTCCTGCACGCGGCGGGCCTGGACATCGAGGTTGATGGCGACCTGCGGCTGGGCGCGCAAGGCGGTGAAGATCTGCGGCGCACCGGGCACCTCGAACGACAGGTCCTTCACGTACTGGATATTGACGACCAGCGGTTGCGGAGCGGGGCCTGACGGCTGCTGGCTTGTTTCGGACATGAAGGGCTCCGTTGAAAGGACGATCGCCAAGGAGAGGCGTGGTCGCGCGGTCGCCTAGCACGGTTGGGGGTGGATTGCCACCGGGATCGCCCTCTTGGGACCGCCCCCCAACGGGACTACCCCCGGCGGGACTGCCCCCCGGCGGGACTGACCCCGGCGGGACTGACCCCGGCGTGACTGACCCCGGCGTGACTAACCCCGGCGGGACTGACCCCTGGGGATCGCCACGGACCCGTCGTTGCGGCGGCTCCGCGGCCGGAGCGAACCGTCACGCCCGCCAGATCACCCGCTCGGGCGGTTCCTCCGCGGGGTCGCAGCGCAGCCATTGGCCGTTCGCGACGCTCTGGCCGGTCAGGCTCAGGATGAAGCCCCAATGGCTGACGACCAGCGTGTGCGCCCAGTCGTCCCGCTGCGCCAGGTCGCGGCGAAACCGGGCCGCGCGGTCCATGATCGACGCCTCGGGCTCTTCCTCCGGCGGCCACCAGACCTCCGGGATCGGGGAGAAATCGTGCTGCGGCCAGTCGCGCTCCAGCACGCTGCGGGGGGTGCCGATGTCGCAGGCATAGGCGTAGCGCTCCCGCACCAGGGGATCGACCGTCACCGCCATCCCCAGCGCGGCGGCGATCGGCCGGGCGGTCTGCAGCGCCCTGGTGTAGGGCGAGGCGATGATGCGGCGGATCCCGGCCTCGGCCAGTTGCTGCGCGGCCTCCTGCGCCTGTTCGTGTCCCAGCTCCGTCAGGCGCGGGTCGACGATACCCGGATCGCGGCGGGTGGCACCGAAATGGAGGTTGAATTCGCTCTGGCCGTGGCGCAGCAGGATCATGCCGCGGGCCATACAAGCGCGCCGGCCAAGGAACAAGCCCCAAGGAACAAGCCCCAAGGGACTAACCCCAGGGGACTAACCCCAGGGGGCAGGTCCAGGTGAAGAGGTCCAGGGGGCGGGCGCGTCCAAGGGGCGCGTCCAAGGGGCAGGTCCAAGGGGCAGGTCCGGGGGCAAGTCCGCAAATTTGCGCTTTTCCGCCGCTTCCGTTTGTCAGGCGGCCGTGTAACGCCTATCTGTCCTGCGCAGAGGAGAGCAGGGATGGGTTCGAGCGGCAGTTTTCCGATCGATCTGGTGATTTTCGGCATGATCGCCGCCTTTCTGGTGCTGCGGCTGCGCAGCATCCTGGGCAAGCGCACGGGGTTCGAGCGTCCCGCCGCGCCGGCGCAGCCGGCCCAGGCGCGGCGGCCGGCCGGGCCGGTCATCGAGGGCAAGGCGGAGCCTCCGGCCCCGCCGGCGGCGACGCACATGCCCGAATCCGGCAGCCCCGCCGAACAGGCGCTGGCCGCCATGCGCTCGGTCGACCCCAACTTCGACCCCGCCCGGTTCCTGGGGGGCGTCGACCAGGCGTTCCGCATCATCGTCCATGCCTTCGCCGCCGGGGATCGGACCGCGCTGCGGCCGTTGCTGGGCGACGAGACCTATGCGGCGTTCGACCAGGCCATCGCCAGCCGCGAAAAGGCGGGGGAGACCCAGGTCAGCGACATCAAGTCGGTCGAATCGATCAATATCGTCGACGCCGCGCTGCGCGGCCGGGTCGGCAGCATGACGGTGCGGATCGTCTCCGACCAGATCAGCCACACCACCGACAAGGACGGCCGCCCCGTCTCCGGGACCGACGCGCTGACCGAGATCATCGACCTTTGGACGTTCGAGCGCGACCTGTCCCAGCAGGATCCGACATGGCGCCTGGTCGCGGTGCGCAGCGGCTGATCCTGTGAGCGATGCGCAGAAGCGGGTCGCGCTGTTCGTGACCTGCCTGGTCGACCTGCAACGTCCTTCGGTGGGGTTCGCGGCGATCAAGCTGTTGGAACAGGCGGGATGCCGGGTGGAGGTGCCGCGGGCGCAGACCTGCTGCGGCCAGCCTGCCTACAACGCCGGCGACCGGGTGACGGCGCGGGAACTGGCGCGCGGGATCATCACGGCGTTCCGGGGATACGACTATATCGTCGTGCCGTCCGGGTCCTGCGCCGGGATGCTGCGCCACCACATGCCGCACCTGTTCGATGACGATCCGAACATGCGGGCGCTGGCGGATTCGGTGGCCGAGCGGGTGCATGAACTGGTGAGCTTCCTGACGGACGTGCTGGGGGTGACGGATACCGGCGCGACGTTCAACGGCTCCGTCACCTATCACGACGGTTGTTCGGGGCTGCGGGAGATGAAGATCAAGCAGCAGCCCAGGGACCTGCTGCGCGCCGCGGGGGCGGACGTCAAGGAGATGGCGGAGCCCGAGATCTGCTGCGGGTTCGGCGGGACGTTCTGCGTGAAGTATCCCGATATCTCGGTGCGGATGGTGTCGGACAAGACGCGCGACATCGTGGCGACCGGGGCCGAGACGGTGCTGGCCGGAGACCTGGGCTGCCTGATGAACATCGCCGGGCGGCTGCAGCGCGAAGGCCATGCGACGAAGGTCCGTCACGTGGCGGAGGTCTTGGCCGGAATGACCGACGAGGTGCCCCCGATCGGGGAGGTGCGGTGACGGCCGGGGGTTTCCTGTCGTAGCCGGGCTTGGCCCGGTCACCCGCGACGTGTGATCCCTGCCGAGGGAAAGCCGTGGATGGTCGGGCCAAGCCCGACCACGCCGGAAAGGGTTCGTCAGTTCTTCGGCTTGCTGGCCGCGTCGATCTTGGCGATCGACTCGGGGTCGAGTTCGATCTCTGCCGCCTCGGCCAGTTCCGCCAGTTGTTCCAGGTTCGTGGCGCTGACGATCGGTGCCGTGACCGATGGGCGGGCGATCAGCCAGGCGATGGCGATCTGGCCGGGCTTGGCTTCGTATTTCTTGGCGACCTCGTCCAGCGCCTTGATCACCGCGAAGCCGTCGTCGTTGAGGTATTTCTCGACCCGCGACCCGCGCGTGCGGCCTTGCATATCTGTTTTCGAACGATACTTTCCGGTCAAGAAACCGCTGGCCAGCGAATAATAGCCGATGACGCCGACCTTCTCCTTCAGGCACAGCGCTTCCAGCGGTCCCTCGAACTCCGTGCGTTCCACCAGGCTGTAGAGCGGCTGCAGGCTCTGATAGCGGGGCAGGCCTTTTTCGCTGCTGATCTTCAGCGATTCCGCCAGCCGGTCGGCGGAGAAGTTGGAGGCACCGATTTCGCGCACCTTGCCTGCCTTGATCAGGCCGGCATAGGCGGTCAGGGTCTCCTCGATCGGCGTATCGGGATCGTCGCGATGCGACTGGTACAGGTCGATGTAGTCGGTCTGCAGGCGGCGTAACGAATCCTCCACGGCGGTCTTCATGTAGGCGGCCGAGAGGCCCTTCTTGCCGGGCGCCATTTCGATGCCGAGCTTGGTGGCGAGGATGACTTTGTCGCGATTGCTGCGGGCTTTGAGCCATTTGCCGATGATCGTTTCGGACTCGCCGCCGCTGTTGCCGGGGTGCCAGCGGGAATAGACGTCGGCCGTGTCGAGGAAGTTGAAGCCGGCGTCGAGCCAGGCGTCCAGCAGCTTGAACGACGTCGCTTCGTCGGTGGTCCAACCGAAGACGTTGCAGCCGAACGTGATGGGCGGGACGGTCAGGGACGATTGGCCGAGCTGACGCTTCTCCATGGGGGACTCCGTCGGTTGGGGGGCAAGGACTGTACGCGGGAACGAGGCGATTGCCAAACCGGAGGCGTGGCCGCCAATTCCATGAGAGCAGGCCTTCGCCCGGCCGTCGGGCTTGTGTCATGGCCCAATCGCGAGCCGCCCGTCATGGCCCGGCTTGACCGGGCCATCTCCTTCCTCTGAGCCACCAGGTGGCCCGGCCAAGCCGGGCCCCGACGAAACGGCCGCGCCGCTCCTACGCCGCGGCGCGGACCAGCTTGCCCGGTGTGGCACCTGTATAGACGCCATCCTCGAACGTCGGCACGCCCGACACCAGCGTGTGCCGATACCCGTCCACCCGCTGCAGCAGGCGGCGTCCGTTCATCGGCAGGTCGTAACGGACCTCGGGGATGTGCAGATGCAGGTTCTGGTAGTCGATGACGTTGATGTCGGCCTTCTTCCCGGCCTCCAGCCGGCCGCGGTCGTGGAAGCCGAAGAAATCGGCCGTCTCGCTGGTCTGGCGCTTCACCAGCGTCTCCACCGGAATCCGCGGCCCCCGCGTCCTGTCCCGACCCCAATGCATCAGCATCCAGCTCGGCATGCTGGCATCGATGATGGAGGAGCAGTGCGCACCGCCGTCCGACAGGCCCAGCAGCGTGCCTTCGTCCGTCAGCATGGTGTAGGCGACGTCGAGATTGTCTTCATTGTAACCAGTTACCGGGAAGAACAGGAACCGGTCGGCGCTGGCGGCGAGGTAGTCGTATGCGACCTCATCCGGCGTGCGCCCCTCGCGCTTGGCGATGGCGGCGATGCTGTCCTTGTCCTCGGGTTCGTAGTTCGGCGGGTTCTCCATCGGGAACATGCGGTGCCACCGCGTCGTGATGTGCTGGCGGAACTGCGACAGCCGGTTCAGCAGCGCGGGCGAGGGCGCCTCGTTCAGCACCGTCTGGCGGAAGGCCGGGTCCTGCAGGCGCTGCATCCGCTCCGCCACCGGCAGCTTCAGCAGCGCCTGGTAGCTGGGCCGGATGCTGAACGGGTTCAGCGCCGTATCGATCCCCAGCAGCACGCCGACCGGCCGGCCCGGCACCTGCGCGGTGACTTTCGCCCCCGCCGCGCGCGCCTTGTGAACGCCGCCGATCAGCCGCTTCCAGCGGGTGATGTCGGTGGGGCGGTCGGTCAGCAGGAACCAGATCGGGCGCCCGGTGTCCTGCCCGAACTTCGTCATCCAGGCCAGCTCCTCCTCCTCATCGTCGAAGTCGCTGTTCATGCCGAACGCGCCGTGGCTCAGGCCCTTGAAGGCGGAGCCGATGCCCAGCAGCTCATCGACCTCGGAATAGCGGCCCGGCACCATGCTGCCGTCCGGCGTCTTGTGGGAGTTGGTGCGCGACGTCGTGAAGCCGAACGCCCCGGCCTTGAGCCCGGCGCGGACATGGTCGCGCATCGCGGCGATGTCGTCGGCGGTCGCGGCCTCGCGGTTGATCGCGCGGTCGCCCATCACGTAGACCCGCAGCGGGTGGTGGGGAATCTGCGCCGCAACGTCGATGGAGCGCGGCATGCCCTCCAGCGCGTCCAGATAGTCCGGGAACGTCTCCCAGTTCCATTTCAAACCATCGGCCAGCACGATGCCGGGGATCTCCTCGATCGATTCCATCATGCCGATCAGCGCCGAGTGGTCCTTGCCGCGCACCGGCGCGAAGCCGACGCCGCAATTGCCGAACAGGATGGTGGTGACGCCGTGCCAGGACGACGGGGCGAGTTCGGGATCCCAGGTGGCCTGGCCGTCGTAATGGGTATGCACGTCGACCCATCCCGGCGTGATCGTCAGCCCGTCGGCCTTGATCTCCCGCTTGGCCGGACCAGCCTTGCCGCCGACCTGGGTGATGGTGTCGCCGTCGATGGCGATATCGCCCGTGAAGCTGGGCTTGCCGGATCCGTCGACGATGGTCCCGCCCTTGATCACCGTGTCATGCATCGCGCTTCTCCCATCCGCTTATGGCGGTATGGGAGACCCGAGCGACCCGGCGGTCAAGGTTTCGGCCCGACGGGAGGGGCCATTGGGATGGATCAGGCGGCGGCCCGGCCGGCAACGGGCGGGGCGTCGTCGATCAGGATGATGCGATGCAGGCGGCGCTGGTGCGCGCTTTCGTCCCATTCCGTCGCGCGATGCATGCTGCAGCGGTTGTCGGACATCAGTACGTCGCCCGGCTGCCAGTGGTGTTCATAGACGAACTCGGGCGCGATCAGGTGGTTCAGCAGGTCGGCGTAAAGCCTGGACGCCTCGTTCGGATCGGATGCAACGATTTCCGATCCCCATTCGCCGCCCAGGTACAGCCCGTCGCGCCCAAGCTCCGGATGGTGGCGCACCAGGGGGTGGACGACGTCGGGCATCTTCGCCCGTTCGGCGGCCAGCGCCTCCTCGTTCGCTTCCGGGAACAATGCCTTGAACAGCGTCGCCCGGCTGTGCCGGACGTCCAGCCCGTCGATGGCGGCGCGCTTGTCGGTGGGCAGCGCCTCATAGGCGGCGAGACCGTTGGCGTACCGGGTCTCCCCGGCTTCGGGCGGCACGACCAGGGCGTGAAGGAAGGTGAACAGGCCTGGTTCCGGCAGGTGGTAATGGTCGGTGTGCCAGTTCAGCCCGACGCGGGAGGCGCCGACGCGCTTGCCGCTTTCCTCGGCGTTGCCGACGACGAAGATCTCGTGGTGGTCGTCCAGGCAGTAGTGGCGCTGCGAATGCAGGTCGAAGCGGTCGCCGAAGCGGCGGGCGAAGGCAAGGAACCCGGCCGGCGGCAGCGCCTGTTGTCCGCGGAACAGCAGCACGACGCGTTCGGCGCAGGCAGTACGCAGTGCGGCGGTCAGCCCATCGTCCCACGGTTCGGCGAGATCGAGCCCGTCGATGCGGCTGGCGATCTTGGGCGTCAGGTCGCTGACCCCCAGGCCGCGCTGTGCCAGTTCCTCACGCCAGTCGATCACGATGACCCTCCTGTGGCAGGCGATGACGGGCGGTAGTCTAGGGACGGGGGAAGGGCGCGTCCATACGGATGTGGCTTTTGCCGGCGGGTCCAGCCGTTGCCTTTCGGCCATCGGAATGGCAGCGATCTCGTCATCGCCCGGCTCGACCGGGCCATCTCCTTCCCCCGAGGCACGGGATGGCTCGGGCGAGCCGCGCCATGACGGGAGGGGACGCTCCCAAGGCGGCGCCTCATCGGCTATCATCCGTCCACCACCCCCGATCGGAGTCTCGCGCGCATGCCTTTCAAGGTCCAGGTCGGCCCGCCGCAGATCGCCATCCACCAGGCCATGACGGTGCTGCTGACGGAAAGCAACGGCCAGATCATCTGGCCCAGCGACAAGGGGCTGTTCTTCTTCGACACCCGCCTGATCAGCCATTGGACGGTCTTCGCCAACGGCGCGGAATGGGACCTCTTGAACGGCGGCGCCGTCAATTTCGACGCCGCCCGGATCTTCCTGACCAACCGTGCCTTCCTGACCGAGGACGGACCGATCCCCGCCGAGACCCTGGCGTTCCAGATAAGCCGCGTCCTCGACAAGGGCCTGCACGAAGACCTCGACATCACCAACCACAGCAAGAAGCCGATCCGCTTCAACCTGGAGATCGTGGTGCGGTCGGACTTCGCGGACGTGTTCGACGTCAAGTCCAAGCGCGACATCCGCCGCGGCCATATCGACACCGACTGGTCGGAGCATCGGCAGACCCTGCGCACCACCTATCGCAACGCCGATTTCCATCGTGCCGTCTCGGTGTCCGTCGGCCGGGCGGACAGCCGAGCGGTGTATGCGAACGGGCGGCTGAGCTTCGAGGTGCGGGTGCCGCCGCAGGGGAAATGGCATGCCTGCCTGCTGTACGAGCTGATCGACGGCGACACGCGCTATCACGCGCCGCACGGCTGCGGCGACGATCCCAATTCGCCGCCGGCGCGCCAGCACCGCGACTGGCGGGAGACGGTGCTGAAGCTGCGGTCCTCGAACGAGGAGTTCTATCGGTTCTTCCACCAGGCGATCGACGACATGGCGGCGCTGCGGCTGCCGATGGAGGGGACGGACCACCTGGTGTTCATCCCCGCCGCCGGGCTGCCCTGGTTCATGGCCCCGTTCGGCCGCGACAGCCTGATCGTTTCGTTGCAGAACATCCTGGTCTATCCGGAATTCGCGCGCGGCGCGCTGGATGTGCTGGGCCGCTGGCAATGCCGGGAGCGGGACCCGTACCGCGATGCCGAACCGGGCAAGATCATGCACGAGCTGCGCTATGGCGAGCTTGCGCATTTCCGGCTGATCCCGCACACGCCGTACTACGGCACCGCCGACGCGACGCCGCTGTTCCTGGTCACGCTGCACGCCGCCTGGCGCGCCACGGGGGACCTGTCGCTGCTGGAGACGTTCCTGCCGGTCGCCGAGGGCTGCCTGGAATGGATCGACAACGACGGCGACCGCGACGGCGACGGGTTGCAGGAATACCAGACGCGCTCCCCGGTCGGGTATGAGAACATGGCCTGGAAGGACGCCGGCGATTCGATGACCTATGCCGACGGCACGCCGGTCAAGGGACCCAAGGCGCTGTGCGAGCTGCAAGGCTATGTCTACGACGCGTGGCTGCGCATGGCCGAGGTGTTCGACGCCCTCGGCAAGCCGGACCGCGCCGCCGAACTGCGGCAAAAGGCGGCCAACCTGTTCCGGAGATTTAACGACGCGTTCTGGGACGAGGAGACGGGCTATTACGCCTATATGCTGGACGGGGAGAAGCAGAAGGTGACGACCGTCGCCTCCAACCCCGGCCACCTTCTGTGGTCCGGCATCGTGCCGCCCGACCGCGCAGCGCGCGTCGTGAAGCGGCTGATGGCGCCCGACATGAACTCCGGCTGGGGCATCCGCACATTGTCGGCGAACCATCCGGCATTCAATCCCTATTCGTACCAGAACGGCTCGGTCTGGCCGCACGACAACAGCCTGATCGCACTTGGTTTCAAACGATATGGTTTTGCCGAGGAGGTATCCGACATCGCCCGGGCGATCAGCGACGCGGCCAGCCATTTCCTGTTGAGCCAGCTGCCGGAGCTGTACGCGGGGGTGCAGCGGGCCAACGGCAATTTCCCGGTGCAGTATCTCGGCGCCAACGTGCCGCAGGCCTGGGCGGCGGGGTCGTGCTTCGCGTTCCTTCAGGCGATGCTGGGAATCCAGCCGGACGCGCCGAACGACCGGCTGTACGTCGATCCGGCGCTGCCCGCCTGGTTGCCGGACGTGACGCTGTCCGACCTGCGCGTCGGGCGGCACAAGCTGGACATCAAGTTCCACCGCCAGAACGACAAGACGGTCTGGGACGTGGTGAAGGGCGACGCCAGGCTGGTCGAATTCCGCCGCGTGGCCGACGTGCTGCCCAAGCCGCCGACGGCCTGAGTCCCGCCCCGAATCCCCGCCCTGAATCCCCGTCGGGCCGACGGGGTAAATTGCGCGCCGCTCAGGTCCCGACTAGCTTGGGGCAACCGCAACGGGCCAACCACAACGAGGGCGTCCAGCATGAAAATCACCCATTACGAAGCCGTCCACCTGAACATCCCCGAGGATGACCCGCTGGCGAACATGCCCGAGGAAGCGGGCCGCAAGCGCCCGATCGTCATCCTGCGCCTGCGCACCGATGACGGGATCGAAGGCATCGGCGTCACCTTCTATGGCGGCAAGATGACCGGCAGCCTGCGCTTGGCGGTGGCCGAACTGGCGGCGCTGACGGTGGGCGAGGACCCGCTGCGGATCGAGCACATCGTCGCCAAGCTGCGCAACGGCACGGGCGACAGTTGCGGGCCGGGCGGCGTATTCTCTCTGGCGCTGTCGGCGATCGACGTCGCGCTGTGGGACATCAAGGGCAAGGCGTTGAACCAGCCGCTGTGGAAGCTGCTGGGCGGGCATCGCGACAAGGTGCCGACCTATGCCTCGGGGTCGCTGCGTCGCGGGCTGACCGACGACCAGGCGCAGAAGGCGGCGCAGATCCTGGTGCAGAAGGGCTTCAAGGAGATGAAGACCCAGATGGCGCTGCCCGGCCACCCGACCATCGCCGACGAAATCCGCCGCGTGCGCCTGGTGCGCGAAGCGATCGGGCCGGACATCAAGCTGATGTGCGACATCAACCAGCGCTGGCGCCCGGAGCAGGCGATCGACATCGGCAGCCGGGTCGAGGACGTCGGCCTGTTCTGGCTGGAGGACGTGACGACCGCCGACGACTACCAGGGCCTCGCGCGCGTCACGGCGGCGCTGAAGACGCCGATCGCGGGCGGCGAATACCTCTACGGCATCGCCCCGTTCCGCCAGATGATCGAGGCCCGGTCCGTCGACATCCCGATGATCGATATCTGCCGCGCCGGCGGGGTGACGCAGTGGATGAAGATCGCCGGCATGGCCGAGGCGTTCAACCTGCCGGTCGTCAGCCACGTGATGCCGGAGATCCTGTGCCACCTGGTCGCCGCCTGCCCGAACGGGCTGACGGTCGAATACATGCCGTGGATGCTGTGCCTCTACGAGGAGACGCCGGTGGTCGACAACGGGATGCTGATCCTGCCGACCAAGCCGGGGCTGGGGCTGAAGTTCGACGAGAAGGCGATCGCCAGCTTCAAGGCATGAGGCCTGGGCCGACGGGCGCGCCTGGGGCGTCCCTCCCAGGGGGCGTCCCAAGGGGGGCGTCCCAAGGGGGTGCCCTAGGGGCCGTCCCAGGGGTGTCCGTCGGCCGCCCTTGCGGCCGGCCGCGTCAGGCTTGGGCATGGGGGATCGAAAGCCGGACGCACAGGCCATGCGGCGCGCGATCCAACAGTTGGATCCGTCCATTGTGGGACTGAACCACGGCGGCGACGATGGATAGTCCTAGCCCGATATGGCCCAGCCCCGTGTGCCCCGCGCCCGTGCCGCGGCTCGCATCGCCTCGGAAGAAGGGCTTCAGCACCGCGTCCTTCTTGTCATCGGGGATGCCTGGCCCGTCGTCCTCGACCGAAACGACGATGCCGTCGGCCGTGGCCTCAAGCCCCGCGATGACGTGGGCGCCGAACTGCGCGGCGTTTTCGATGAGATTGATCAGCGCCCGCTGCAGCGCCAGGGGGCGGCAGGCGGCGCGGGCATGCAGGGGCCCGCGGTAGCATATCTCGGTCCCGGTATCGCTGAAGTCGTCGCAGACCGTCTGCATCAGCACCGCGACATCCACCTGGTCGATGGCCTCCTGCGTCGCCTCCTCGCGCAGGAACGCCAGCGTCCCGGCGATCATCGTCTCCATGCCGCGGATATCGTTCAACAGACCCTGGCGGGCCGTCGCATCCTGGATCGCCTCGGCCTTGAGACGCAGCCGCGTCAAGGGCGTGCGCAGATCGTGGCCGATCGACGCCAGCATGTGCGTCCGGTCCGCGACGATGGATCGCAGCCGTTCCAGGACGGAATTGAAGGCATGCGCAACTTGCTGGACCTCGCGCGCCCCTTCCTCTCGTACAGGCGCGGGATCCTGCATCAGGCCGACATGTTCGGTGTCCGCGGCAAGCCGGACCAGCGGCGTCGTGACTTTGCGCGTCGCCCAAAGCGAAACCAATCCGATCAGCAGCGGAATCAGGATCAGCGACGCCACGCCGCTTGGAGAAAGCCAAAAAATCGGCTTCCACTGACGCTCCGGGACCTGGAACCGGAAAACCAGGGGCTTCTGGTCGCCGCCAGGTGGGCCCACGCGGACATTGAGGAAGTCGTCAGGCGTGCCCGGCGCTTTATCGTTCCACACCGCGATGTCCGGACTGGACGGCCCCAGTTCCTGGCGAATGGATCGACGAAACCCATCCGTCAGGAACCCCGGCGTCTTCGACGGGGCCGGGGACGACGTGGGACCGTCCGTCACCGCAAGTCCGGCCGCGCCCGCCGCGGCCATGACGGTTGGGCGGTCGCGTTCGGGCAGCGTCTCCAGCAGGCGCAGGACCAGGTCGATCTGGGCGGCGGGCTTGATGAACGGGGGCGGCATCCCGGGCGGCCGCATGTCGAAGGACATCCAGACCACGGCGGACAGACCATGCGCGACCAGCAGCGCCACGACGACGATACTGGCGATCTGGGCGGTCGCCCCGCCGTTCAGGAGTCGTTTCATCCGGTCCTATAAGAGCTGCACGGGCGAGGTGAAGATATAGCCGCCCTGGCGGACCGTGATGATCATGGTCGGATTCTTGGGATCGGCTTCGATCTTGCGACGCAACCGGCTGATCTGAAGGTCGATGGACCGACCCAGCGATGCCGGGACGCGGCCATAGGCTTGGTCGAGGATCTGCTCGCGCGACAGGACCTTCCCCGCATGCTGGCAAAAGACGGAGAGGATATTGAACTCGGTCGTCGTCAGCGAAACGTGGAGCCCGTCGGGCGAACGGAGCTTGCGCAGGCCCAGATCCAGCGCCCAGCCGTCGAAGGTGAGGGTAGAATGTCGATGTATGCGCGAGTCGAGCCAGGCGCTCCGGCGCAGGACGGCCCTGACCCGCGCGAGCAATTCGCGTGAGCTGAACGGCTTGGTCAGGTAGTCGTCGGCCCCGACTTCCAGTCCGACCACGCGGTCGGCCTCGGATCCCAGCGCCGTCAGCATGATGATGGGTACCTTGGACGCGGCCCGTATCCGGCGGCACAGGCTCAAGCCGTTCTCTCCGGGCAGCATCAGGTCCAGCAGCACGAGATCGACCCGACCGCCGGCCATCATGCCGTCGAACGATCGTCCGTCTTCGGCAACGGAAACGCGGTAGCCGTAGTTGCCCATGAAACGCGAGACCATCGAACTGATCTCGGCATCATCCTCGATCAGAAGCAAGTGTGTGTCGGCGTGCATCCGCCGTCGATAACGGATTTCGGCCGCGGCACCAAGGGTTTTGGTCGCGGGTGTGCTGTTGCGCGGTCGATTCGCGCGATCGTTGTATCCCCCTTTGTTCTGAACGAAACAGCGTCGAACGCCGGATTGGCGGCAAATGACTTGCGCTCGACCATGATGTTACATGACCGGTTCGGTCACCGAGGGGCGCACGCCTGCACCAATGCCCGCCGCGCCGCCGCCGCGTCGCGGGCCAGCGCCAGCAGGGCCGGGACCTGTCCCGGTTGCCGCAGCACGCTCAGTGCGATCCGCAGCGGACCGATCCCCCCGGCCGCGTCCAGCGCCGCCAGCGCCGCCGGCGGCAGGTCGCGTTCGGCGGGATCGCACACCGCCCGCACGGCGATGAACGGCACGCCCCTCGCGGTCGCCGCCTGCGCCACCATCCCGCTCTCCAGGTCGATCGCCTGCGCGCCGGTCCGCCGGAACAGCGCAGCCTTGTCGGCGGCCGAGGCGGCGACCGTCGCGCCGCCCCACAGCCGGTGCGGCGTCAGCCCGCCGAACCGCGCGGCAAGGCCAGGATCGGCGGAGAACGCACCGGCTTCGGTCAGGATGATCTCGGGCACGATCGCCTGGCCGGGCCGCAGCGCCGGGTCCAGGCCGCCGGCCAGGCCGAAGCTGATCAATCCGGTGACGCCGGCATCCAGCAGCCGCGCGATCGCCCGCGCCGCGCCCTCGGCCGATCCGCCGCCGATCGCGATCGGCAGGTCCAGGCGGCGGGCGATGCGGGCCTCGGCCGCCAGTCCGACGACAATCCCCGGAAAGTCCAGTGTCAGAACCCCACCTCGACCCGCCGCGTGTTGCCGCGCATCAGGTTGCGGTAGCGCGCCATCGCCAGCAGCGGGAAATACAGCTTGTAGCCGTGGTAACGCAGGTAGAAGACGCGCGGGAAACCGACGGCGGTATAGGGCTTCTCGTCCCAGCCGCCATCCGCCTTTTGCCGCGCCGCCAGCCAGGCGATGCCGCGCGCCGCCGACTCCCGGTCCGCCGCCCCCGCCGCCATCAGGCCGAGCACGGCCCATGCGGTCTGGGAAGGGGTGCTTTCCTTGTAGCGGCCATGCGGTGCGTCGCCGTAGCTCTCCTCATCCTCGCCCCAGCCGCCGTCCGCGCGCTGCACCGTCTCCAGCCACGCCACCGCTCGGGTCATCGCCGGGTCGTCATGCGGCACGCCGGCGGCGTTCAGGGCGCACAGCACCGACCAGGTGCCATAGATGTAGTTGGTGCCCCAGCGGCCGAACCAGCTTCCGTCCGCCTCCTGCTCCCGCCGCAGATAGGCGATCGCGCGGGCCATCACCGGATCGTCGGCGGCCAT
>NZ_DASZTJ010000221.1:0-4552 GCF_035548235.1 Rhodopila sp. | reverse complement strand
GCCGCAAGGGCGATTTCGAACCGGTGAAGCGCCCCGGCACGCCGGCGTCCCGGTGACGGAGGCGCCCCTGGGGTTGCCTAGGGATTGCGCGCGAGCGGGACGGCGAGACCCACGGTGGCGGAGGCGCCCCTTGGCGGGGTTGCCAAGGGGGGAATCCGGGTGGGATGGCCCTCGGGAGACGCGGATTGGGGGTGCCGAAAGGCGCCCCGGGATGCTCCGGTCGGGATGGCAGCGGGACGGCGAGCGAAGCCAGGGTCGCGGCCCCGCCGAACGCGGTCCGTCAGCCGCGGGGATCGGCGTGCGGGTCCGGCGCCGCCACCAGGCCGGCGGACAGGATGCGCCCCGCCGGAGGCCAGGCGCGGACGACCTCGGACCGCCAGGCATAGACCGCCGATCCGACGCCGACGATCAGCAGCAGCGACGCGACCCAGGCCCCGACCAGCAGCGGGCTGCGGGGCGTGGCGGGCGGGGGCGGCGCCGGCGCTTCGCCCAGGGCGACGATCGCCGCCCCCTCCGGCGGTTCGGGCCCCGCGGGTGCGGGAGTTGTCTCGACCGCCGCGGCAGGCGTGTCCGCGGGCGCCAGCTCCGGCTCGTCCACGACGGTCCATTCATGGCCGCAGGCCCCGCACCGGACGACCCGGCGGGACCCCAGGCGGCGGCCGGGAACAAGGTAGGCGGCGTGGCAGGACGGGCATTCGAGGTTCATGGCGGCACGTTTCGGCGGCAGGTCTATAGAGCGTGTATAACAGATACGACACTAAACTAAAAGTTGTATCGCCACCTCCGCTCACAGAGTCCGAAATGGCAAACCCGCGCGCGTTTGAGTAAACGATGCCCCATGCGCCGATTCCCCCTCCCCTGGACGCCCGTGGCCGCCCGTCTGCCGAGCCGCGCTTCGAGGTTCGGCCGGCGTCGAGCCTGAGCGGGCCATGCGCCGCCTGGCCATGCGCCGCCTGGGTTGGATCGCGAAGCGGCTGCTGGCGATCGCCGCCGTCGCCGCGGCGGGGGGATTCGCCTGGTTCGCCCACATGACGGCCCAGCCGGCGCCGCCCCTGCCCGCCTACGTCGACGGGATCGTGGCCTTGACCGGCGGGCCGGGCCGGGTGGAGGCCGCGCTGCACCTGCTCGCCCAGGGCCGCGCCCATCGGCTGCTGATCACCGGGATCGGCGGCGGCACCGACCTTGCCGTGCTGGGCCACGTGGCCGGCATGGACCTTGCCCCGCTCGCCTCGCGCATCACCCTGGGGCGCTACGCCGCCTCCACCCGCGGCAACGGGGTCGAGACCGCGGCCTGGGCGCGGGAAAACAAGATCCTGACGCTGGCCGTGGTCACCGCCGGCTACCACATGCCGCGCGCATTGCTGGAATTGCGTTCGGCGCTGCCAGGGGTGAGACTGTATCCGCTGCCGGTTCAACCCACCGAACAGGGCCTCGCGGTCTGGGGGCCCCGGTTGAAACTGGACCTGGAGGAGTACGCCAAATACCTGTTCACGCTCTCGGGCCTGTCGGTCTGGCTCCCGCGGCGGGAGAGCGGGCAGGTCCCGCCTGCGCATCCGACCTCCGCCCACCCCGGTCCCGCGCATCCGAAAGCGGCCGGATGATCCTGGTCCGCTCGGCGCTGTTCAACGCGGTGTTCTTCGCGCTGACCTTCATCCTGGTCTGGCCCGCCGCCCTGACCGCCCTGGTGTCGGCCGAGGGGCTGCTGGGCATCGTGCGCCTGTGGGCGCGGCTGCTGGTCGGCGCCGCGCGGGCGATCTGCGGCATACGATTGCATGTGACGGGCCGGGAGCACATCCCGGACGGCGCCGCGCTGATCGCCTCGGGCCACCAGTCGGCCTTCGACACCTTCGTCTGGTTCACCCTGGTCCCCGACTGCTGCTACGTCCTGAAGCAGGAGTTGACGAAGATCCCCGTCTTCGGTCCGCTGATCCACGTCGCCCGCCAGATCCCGATCGACCGGGACGCCGGGCCGGCGGCGATCCGCGCCCTGCTGCGCGCGGGGACGGAGGCGCTGCGGGCGGGACGCCAGGTCATCCTCTTCCCCGAGGGCACCCGCAGCGAGCCCGGCACCGTCGGTGCCCTGCAGCCCGGCATCGCGGCGCTTGCGGCGCGGTCGGGCCAGGCGGTGATCCCGGTCGCGACCGATTCGGGGCGGTGCTGGAGCCGCAAGGCCTTCGTCAAGCGCCCCGGCACGATCACCATCGCGATCGGCGCCCCGATCCCGGCCAGCCTGCCGCGCGAGGCGATGCTGGACGCCCTGCGCGCGCATTTCGCCTCCCTGGAGGCCCCGGCTCTGCAGAGGACGGCAGAGGGGGCGCCAAAGGGGGCCACAGAGGGGCCGACAAAGGGGGCGGCAGCGGCACCGGAACGTGGTTTGTCAGCTTGACGTCCGGCGTGGAAATCCCTGTGGATAAGTCTGTGCAGGAAACTGGCGGCGGCCGGCCGCGTTATCGAAGGACGTCTCAGAAATTATTGTTTATAAAGGATAAAGTGAAAGACATTACCAGGTTGTATCGGGTTTTTCGTCTGGGGATGAAAGAGCCGACTCGCGCAAAGGTTGTATTCGCCGAGCGAGATTCAAGCGAGCCCGTCCGGACGCCGCCATGAGCAGGCGCTGGTACCTATACGTCGTCGTAATCCTGGCCATCGTGCTCGCTGGCGGCGACGCTGTCTACTGGAACTGGGCGGCTTCGCGCATGCGTGACGGACTCGATGCCTGGATCGCCGACCGCACGGCCGAGGGCTGGCATATCGAGATCGGCGCGCGCTCGATCTCCGGCTGGCCGGACGCCGTCACCGGACGGCTGACCGATGTCCGCATGGATTACACTCCGCCCAGTGGCGCCCCAAGCGGACAGCCCGGAGGCGGGAACCCCGGAGGCGGGCAGCCCGGCTTCCTGCCGGTGCCGCTGCGTTTCGCCGCCGCCGAGGTCCGGCTGGACCTGGCGCTCTACCGGCCCACCACGCTGACGGTGGCGCTGGGCGGGGAACAGCGCCTCGCGGTGGCGGACGCCCCGCCCGTCCTGCTGGCGGAGGACGCGCTGGAGGCGCACCTGCCCCTGACCGGACCGCCGGGCCACGATGTCACCGTCACCGGCCGCGGCCTGCGGGTCGAGCCGGCGACGCGGGCCTGGGTGGCGCACGTGGCCCAGGTCGACGGGCGGGCGAGCCTGGCCGAACCGTCCGGGATCGACTTCCTGTGCGCTGCCTCCGGCATCGACCTTCCGCCCCGCTTCAAGTATCCGCTGGGTCCCAAGATCAGCGACATCGCGGTCAACGGGACGCTGAACGGACCGTTCCCGGCGGGCCGCACGCTGGCCGATGCCGCCGGCGCCTGGCGGGACGGCGGCGGTTCCCTGGAGGTCAGGCACGCCGCGGTGGATTGGGGCCCGCTGTGGCTGCGGTCCTCGGCGACGCTGGCGCTGGACGACCAGCTTCAGCCCATGGGCAGCGGCAGCGCGAAGGTCAGCGGCTATGACGAGACGCTGGACCACCTGGCCGCCGCGGGCGTCCTGTCGCGTTCGGCGGCGACGGTGGCGAAGGCCATGCTGTCCCTGCTGGCCGGGACCGGGACCGGCGGCGCCCCGGCCGAGGTCGAGGTCCCCCTGACGCTGCAGTACCGCACGCTGTCGATGCGGCAGGTGCCACTTGTGAGACTGCCGGAACTCGACTGGTCGCAACCATGATGCTATAAGGGCAGCATGCGAAAGGCGATCCAGATCCTTCGAATTAGCGGCCCGGCTGCCTAGCAGCCGGGGAGATCCCGTTTTTTCGAAGCCTGATCCGGAGTGAGTCCTTATGTCCGCCCTTCTTGCGTCCTCGCCCGTGCCGGCGAGCCTTTCGTCCCCCGAACGACTGTCCGTCCGCTTCCTGCTGGACGCCGATGCCTGCCCCGGCCTGCTGCCGCGCCTGCTGCAGCCCTATGCGAAGCGGGACCTGGTGCCCGACCGGATGTGGTCGCATCTGGCGGGGGAGACGATGCATGTCGAGATCGCGATGGAGGCGATGCCGTCGGACTACGTCCACCTGGTCGAGGGCAACCTGCGCCAGGTGGTCGGCGTGCGGACCGTGTCCCGTGTTGTGAAGCCTTGCCTGCGTGAGGTCGCCTAGGGGGGCGGCCTTGGGGGGCAAACGCGGCGGCTTTCTGGCCCCCTGGGAATCCCCCCCTTTGAGGGGATTGTGTCTTTTGCAAGCGCGGTTGCTATGGGTGGCTTTGTAACCTTCCGCTTAAAGCGCAGCGGTGCCTGAAGCGGACATTCGTCCGAGGCTGTCTTGGACTGAAAGCGGAATGGCAGCTATCGAGGCGCGATCTTACGGAGTAAATATTCATTCGGTCCGGTTACCCCGCGAGTCCTGCATAAATCTTGCCAAACCGTCGCGTTGTGCCAGGAGGCGAGGCGAATAGGACGGAAGTGAAGGAGAACCACGGCAAGTGTGCAGAATGGAATGTAAAATGAGCGTTTGAGGGCTAACCGATGAGGCATTGTAGCGTCAGACTGGAGCGAGCGGATGGCGTGGACGAAGACTGATGATGGCTCGATTGTGGATCAAG
>NZ_DASZTJ010000220.1:0-20174 GCF_035548235.1 Rhodopila sp. | reverse complement strand
CGAGTGCCTGGGTGTAGTCGCTGATCGCGTTCTGGTCGTCCTTGATACACAGATTGACGTCGCCACGCCCGGCGTATGCTTCCTCGTATTTGGGGTTCACCCGCACGGCGCGGTCATAGTACGGGACGGACAATGCGCATTTGCCGGTCTGCCGGAACAGGTCGCCCAGGGATTTCAGCGCGACATCGTCGCGCGGATTGTCCCGGACGAGGCGCGTGTAATCGTTGATCGCGTCCTGGTACTTCCGGCTCAATTCATACAGACCGGCGCGGGCCTTCAGGGCCCGCAGGCGCTGGGCGGGCATCAGTGCCTGCGATTCGACGGCGACCCCGCAAGCCTGGATGGTGGCAGGCCTGTCATCCGGACTCCGGCTGCCGTGCAAACATGTCTGCAAGGCCGCGTCGTCCGCCGTGGCGGGGGACGGTTCGGGCGGAGGCGGCTTCTTGACGGTACAGGCCGCCACGAACGTAACCGCCAGCACGGCTATGATGCTCGCGGCCGGTTTCATGCCTTTTGAACTCCGGATCAGCCCGCGCAGGTTCATGCTTCCGCGATCTGTTGTTGTGCGGTCTGCGCCATCTCCGTCCGCGCCAGGAACGAATCGATCTCTTCCGGCAGCATGGGACCGCCGAGCAGGAAACCCTGGATCTGGCCGCATCCCGCTGCCCGCAGCCAACGCAGTTGTTCCCGGGTTTCCACACCTTCGGCGATGACGTTCACGCCCAAACGCCGCGCCAGGGTCAGAACGGTCTGCACAATCGCCTGGGGCCCGTCATCGGCCAGCGACCTGACGAAGGATTTGTCGATCTTGATGGTGTCGAACGGATATTGCCGCAGATAGCTCAACCCCGAATATCCCGTGCCGAAATCGTCAAGCGATATCCGGACGCCCTGCCGCTTCAATGCCTGGATGGTGGTCCGCGCGCGCTCCCGGTTGTCGATCAGGACGCCCTCGGTGATCTCGACGCTCAACCGGCGTGCCGGCAATCCGGAATCGGCCAGCGCGGTCAGGATATTGTCGGCGAGGTCCGCCAGCAGGAACTGCTTGGGGGACAGGTTGACCGAGACGCGAAGCGGCTCCGGCCAGCAGGCTGCCTCCCGGCAGGCAGTTTCCATGACCCATTGCCCAAGCGGCACGATCAGCCCGGACTCTTCCGCAACAGGAATGAAGGCGTCGGGCGGGATGAAGCCCCGTGTCGGATGCTGCCACCGTGCAAGCGCTTCGAACCCGACGGGCCGGCAGGTCATGCTGTCGAAGATGGGCTGGTAGAAGACCGACAGCTCCTGCCTTTCCAGTGCGTCGCGCAGTTCCTGTTCCAGTTGGCGTCGCTGCGTGGTCCTGACATCCATGTCCGGATCGTAGAACCGATAGGAGTTACGGCCGGCGGCCTTCGCATGGTACAGCGCCGTGTCGGCGTTGGTGAGCAGCTCATCCGCCGAAGCGCCGTCGGATGGGCACAGCGCGATGCCGATGCTGGCGCTCAGCAGCACCTCCTGTCCGTCGACGCGATAAGGCTGATGTATCGCGGCCAGAATGCGTTCCGCGAAGCTCACCGCTTTTGCCGGATGGTCCGATCGCAGGACGCAGAACGCATCGCCTTCCAGTCGCGCGACCGTGTCGGCGGGGCCGGCCAGTTCCTCGATACGGCGTGCGGCCTGGCGCAGCACGCGATCACCGAAGACATGCCCATGCAAGTCGTTGACGAGAGCGAACCCGTCGATGTCGATGCACAGCACCGTGCATCCCTCATCGGTACGCTTGGCCCGGCTTGTCGCCGCTTCCAGCCGGCCGATCAGCAATCTTCGGTTCGCCAGGTCCGTCAGGTCGTCGTGATGCGCCAGATGGGCGATGGCAGCGGCAGCCTTCTCACGTTCCGTGATGTCGGCATAGGTGCGAACGGTGCTGCCATCAGGCAGGGCGTGCGTATGGACCTCCAGGACCAGCTCTTGGGTGCCGGTGTTCCGGCGGACGACGTCGTCCTTTGGCTGTTCGCCGGATTCCCGCCAGTCGACGATGCTCTCGATCACCGGATCGCTGCGCGTCAGCGGGGCCGGGAGCCGAAGCAGTTCGCCGGCGCGCCGATTGATGACGGGGATGCGTCCGCGGCGGTCAACCATGATGATGCCCTGGCTGACGGCATTCACCGTGTTCCGCAGCACCTCGCGGGAAATAAGCAACCGCCGCGTGTTGGTGATCAGCAGGCAGCCCGCCAGGACGATCAAGGCCGTCAGGCAAAGGCCAAAGATCTCGTATTGCCGCACGGCCTGGTGATACGGGGCGATCACTTCCGCCGTGTTCAGGCCCACCGCGACAATCAGGGGATACCGGTCCAGGCGCCGGAACGAGACGATCTGCTGGGTGTGATCCACCGGGTTCGTCCAGGAGAGATCGCCCTCGCTGGTCTTCGCCACGGCTTGCAGAACCGGCGATTGCGCGATGTTCTGGCCGACCCCGGGCCCGAATTCGGAATGGCCGCCGATCGACAGGGCGCGGATCACGCCGTCCGTCCCGATCAGCATCAGGGAGCCATGCCCGATTTCGAGCGCCTGGTGCAGGCGTGTCAGCCAGGACGCGTCCGCCGATGCGGCGATGATGCCGGAGAACCACCCGTCGGCCGTGGCCAGCTTGCGCGTGAACAGCACGGACCACCGGCCCGACGCTCGTCCAAGAAACGGTTGGCTGATGAAGAGATGGTCTTCGGGGCTGCCGCGCTGGGTCTTGAAGAATGGCTGGTTGGAAAAGTCGATCGGTGCGCCGACCGGCCCGAGGCTGCTGGCGGTCAGCAGGCCATTCCGGTCGATGGTGACGTACTCAAGCGCCACGCGGTTCGTCCGATTGACGCGGCTGGCCCAGACCCCGATGTCGAACCGCTGCGGATCGCTGGCATAGACGGCCCGCATGGTGCGCAGCGTGTCGTCCACGTTGGTGATCGTCTGGTCAACGCTTTCGGCCGCCGCGCGCGCAAGGTTGCCGCTGTCGTGCGCGGCCTGCGCGGTCGCGTCACGATAAAGCTGTCCCAGATGCCACCAGATGCCGCCCCACAGGATGGCGATCATCATGGCGACCAGCAGAATGTTGCCGGCAGTCTCCCGGGTCAGCAGCCAGCCGGAGCCATCCCGGCCGGCGTCGCGCCGATAGGATGAGGGAAGGTGCGCCAAGGCGCCCCCCTTTGGCGGCTGATCCGATAGGCTTTGTCGGTCAGATGCCATGCTGTGACCAATACCTCTGTCCCCGTCCGGGGGGTTCGGCTGACGTTGGCACGACCACCTCGCGCAGTTTGTGCCCGGACGGCATGGCCAACGGGCCTTGCCGAGGGGGCGTGCGCAATTTAGCGACTTCTATCCAATTTTTTCAATATATGGTTTCTCATTCTGATGCATTTGACGCACGACTCTCGCGCCGAGCAATCCCTATGCGGGCGGGAGCTCGGCCAGCATCGCCATCAGCGGCCCGATCGTCGTCAACGCGTCGATCCGCCACGCCGCCTGGATGATCGCCTCGATATCGCCGGAAAACGCGCCATGGCGTGCAAGGTCGCGGGCTTTGTCGCCGATCTCCGCATCGGACAGCGGGCGTTCCGTGCTGCCTTTGGCGTGCGGCACCGTCATATGGAGCGATCGCCCATCCGTCGTCCTGACGGCGACCGTGGCGGCGCCGATCGGAAGGGTGGGGTCCAGGGCCGCCTTGATCCGGCCGCGCAGGGCCGCCACCGCGGGGTCCGAGACGGCCGGGTCGTCGAACTGTGCCAGCCCGGCGGCGCCGGTCAGGAGCGCAACCGCGGCGCAATGGGGGATGCTGACCCGAGCGTCCCGGGAATTGGTCGCCGGCCGATCGCCGCGGTCCAGCAGAAGCTGGCTGCCGGATACGGTCACGTCCGCGATATCGGCGGCCGCCAGGGCGTGCCGGGTCCGCAGCGCGATGCAGGCGTCGATGACGGTATGGAACACGATACCGCAAGGATAGGGTTTATAGGTGTTGCTCAGCACCTCCCAGCGTTCGCCCAGATCGCCCACGATTTCCCGCATGTCGGGCGTATCGCCCATCGCCCGCGCCCAGCCCAGGACGCCTTCGATCGCGGCCGGCGCCGCGGTATAGCCCTGTTCGGCGAGCAAGGCCGCGAACAGCCCGTTGCGGGCGGCGTTCCCGACGCTGACGTTCTTCGCCCCGTTGGGCAGGTTCTCCACCAATCCCGCGGATTGGCTGGCGGCGATGCCCAGCGCGTGCCATGCCTGCTGGGCATCCAGCCCCAGCAGCTTTGCGCTCGCGGCGGCGGACCCGAACACGCCGCAGGTGGAGGTGATGTGCCATCCCCGCGCGTAATGGCCGGGCGAGACCGCGTTCCCGATCCGGCATTCCACCTCGGCGCCCAGGATGAAGGCATGCAGCACCGCCTGGCCGGGCAGGCCGCGCTGTTCGGCGAGCGCGAGCACGGCCGGGGCGACGGGCGCCGTCGGATGGATGACGGTGCGCAGATGGGTGTCGTCGTAGTCCAGCAGGTTCGCGCCGACCGCGTTGAGGAACGCGGCGCCGAACGGGTCCAGCCGTTCGGGACGGCCGATCACCGTGACGGTGTCCTTGCCCGAAACCGGCAGCAGGACGCGCAGCGCCATCTCGATCGGCGGCGTCCGCGCCACGCCCAGCGCGCAGCCCATGAAGTTCAGCAGCGACCGCTTCCCCTCATGCCGCACGTTCGCCGGCACGGCGTCCCAGGCCGAGGCCGCGACGAAGCGGCCAAGCTGCTCGCCGGCGAACCCGGCAGGAGGCTGCGCCGGCATCGCCTTATCCTCCCGCGGCGGTGGCGGCCACCTCTTCAGGGACCGGGATCGCAAGCTTTTCGGCGTATTCGATCGCTTCCACCAGGCTCTGCTCGTTTGCGATCCCCTTGCCGGCGATGTCGAAGGCGGTGCCGTGATCGACCGACGTGCGGATGATCGGCAGGCCGAGCGTGATGTTGACGCCGGAGAGGTCGTTCCATCGGCCGGTTTCGGGGTCGACTTCGAAGCCCAGCAGCTTGACCGGAATATGCCCCTGGTCGTGGTAGTTCGCGATGACCGCGTCGTATTGGCCGGCGCGCAGCTTCACGAACACGGTGTCGCCAGGCACCGGACCGACCACGTCCATGCCCTGGGCGACCGCCTCGGCGATGATCGGTCCGGCGACGTCGATGTCGTGGCGGCCGAACAGCCCGCCTTCGCCCGCATGGGGATTGAGCGCAGCCACCGCGATCCGTGCCCGCCCGGTCCGAAGGCGCAGCAGCGCGTCATGGGTCAGTGCCATGACGCGCCGCATCCGCTCCGGCGTCAGGCGCTTCGGCACGTCCTCCAGCGCGATATGGGTGGTGAAATGGCTCACCCGCATGTTGCCGTGCGCCAGCATCATGCATGACCCCTTCACGCCGGTCAGTTCGGCCAGCATCTCGGTGTGGCCGGGGTAGTGGTAGCCGGCCTTGTTCAACGCCTCCTTGTTCAGCGGCGCCGTGACGATGCCGCCGACCCGTCCCGACAGCGCGAGCTTCACGCCCCGCTCGACCGCCTGGAAGGCGAAGCGCCCGCCGTCGGCGGAGAGCACGCCGGGACGGATGGGCTCGCCCTCCGGTCCCGCCTGCATCGCGCAGAGTCCGGGCCACGTCCTGTCCGCCTCCGTCACCTCGGGGATCGCCAGTGAAGGCGTCAGGCGGGCCCGCGCTTCCTCCAACGCGGCGTTGCTGCCGATGACGACAAGGCCCAGGTGACCGGCCTCGATCCGGGGGCGCAGCCGCGCGGCGGCCTTGACGATGATCTCGGGGCCGATCCCGGCGGGATCGCCCATCGTGATCGCAAGCGGACGGAACCCCATCAGGCTATCCTTTCCAGGTCGGTGCGGGCGCTGCGCAATATATCGCGCAACAGGCCGCGCGTGCCAAAGGCCCCGGATTTGGACACCACGGTGACGCCGTCCCACGCCCCGCCGCGCAGGATGGAGCGTGGGACGCCGGGCAGGATCCGTCCATGGACCTCCAGGCTGGTCGCGCCGAGGGACAGGCAGAGGCCGCGCAGCGTCTCCCCACCGGCGGCCACCAATGTGCCGGGCGGCGGCAGGTGGTGGACCAGGCGATGCAGTTCCGCCGCGATGCGCCGGGCCGCGTCCGCGCGCGCCAGGCCGGCGGGCAGGTCCAGGCTCACGGCGACGCGTCCGTGCCGGTGAAGGTGTGCGGCTACAACGGCGGCTTCGGCGGGACCGCCGTCGCGGAGGCGATGCCAGTCTCCGTCGCAGGCGGCAAGCTGGGCGGCGGTGACAGGCTGGTCGGAGCCGAAAAGGCCGAGGATTGGCCCCGGAAGCTGCACTTGAGGCAAGGGCGCCGCTCGGTGTGCCAGTGCCTGGGCAAGGCCGCCGGTGCCGATCCACAGCACGGGACCGGGCGCGGCCCTGCCGGCGGAGACGATTGCGGCCAGGTCCGCCTCGGTTTCGGCGTCGAAGACGCTGACGCCGGCGGGCAGCGGCGCGCCGACGGAACCGGCCTGGGCGGCAACGCCGGCGGCGCGCAGCCGGGCCACGAGGTCTTCACCGACCGGGGCCCAGCGGCCGGCGTGGTCGCGGGCGTGCTGCACGCCGCCGCGCGTCACCCGGCCCTGATGCGGGAAAGCGGGCGCCAGGACGGCATGCGCCCAGCCGCCTGCGCGGAAACAGGCGGCGATCTCGGCGATCGTCGACCCGCGCATCAGGCTGTCGATCTTCTTGAACGGAATGGCGGCGGCGCTCAACTTGGGCGCGAGGCCACCGACGATCCCCGCCGCGACGTCGGCGGACGTCTCGCGCGTACCACTGTCCAGCGCCGCGTTCGCCGGCAAAGTGGGTGGAATGACGTCGTGCCAGAACGCCTCCACCGGCCCGGTGAGGGCCACCATCTCGGCCGCGGCGTCCAGCGCCCCGGTCAGGTCGTCGGCGAGCAGCCGCAGGCCCGCGGTCATGGCAGGCTTATCGCCCATCGCATGGGCCGGTGGGCTGGCGACCGATGTGCTTGTCCGCGGCGCCCAACGGAAGTCCTCCTTGCCGTCAGCGCAATTTCCGCAGCTTGCGGATGACGCGCAGATCGGCCGGCATGGGTTGGTCGGGAAAATACTGCCGCCACTGCGTGTGGGAGACCTCGGCGATGTAGATGTCGCCGCGGGAATCGACGGCCAGCCCGTGCGGACCCATGTAGTCGCCGGGCGCGGTCCCTGGCAGCAGGCCGCCGATGCGCGCCAGCAGGTTGCCCTTGTTGTCGATGATCGACAGCCGGGGACCGAGGTTCGGATAGTTGCGATTGGTACGGGTCGCCGGCCCCAGCTCGCCGACGTAACAGATCGGGCAGGAGCAGTACGGCTGGAAGAGCGCGCAGGGGCGATGCAGGTTGTTGAACTGCGTCTCGTATTTGCCGTTGCCGTCGAAGACCTGGATGCGGTGGTTCTCCCGGTCCGCGACATAGACCCAGCCGTCCGGGTCGCAGGTGATGTTGTGCACCAGGTTGAACTGGCCCGGCTTCGTGCCGCTCTCGCCCCAGGACATCAGGTACCGTCCGTCCGGCGCGTATTTGTGTACACGAGCGTTGCCGTAGCCGTCGGAGACGTAGATGTCGCCGGTGGGGGACAGGGCGGTATGGGTGCAGCGATGGAACGGCTCGCCGCTCATGAACGGCGCCGGCTTGCCGGGCGTGCCCAGGGTCAGCAGCACCTTTCCGTCCAGCGTGCATTGCCGGACCGAATGGTCGCCGTCATCCGTCAGGAAGACGGTGCCGTCGGGCGCCATGTGCAGCCCGTGGGCACGGGGAAAGAGGCCTTCGCCCCAGGCGCGGAGGAAATTGCCTTTACGATCGAAGATCATCATCGGATGTTCGCCGCGATTGAAAACGAGGACGTTGTCGTCCTTGTCGACACCGACGGCACCAACCTCACCCAAGGCCCAGCCTGGCGGCACTTTCGGCCAGTGATCGAGCTGTTCGTAACGGTAGTCGCCGTCGCCCACGATCAGGGACATTCTCTCTCCCCCTTGCTGTCTTGGAACACGTCGCGCGATTCCGCGCCTTTATCACGCCTTCAGCGAGTTTGCGCCGGGTGCCGTAAGGGTCAAGGACGCCGCCCCCCGGAGGCATGTCCGGAAGGCGGCTGAGGCATCATGCCTTGCGAGGCGACCAGCCATAGGCCTTGGCGCATGCGCCGCCCATGAGCATGGCCCGTTCCGCGTCGTTCAATCGGTCCGTCTTCAGAAACGGCTCGACGGCCTGTTCGTAGTTGACGACTGCGAAGGCGCGGGTCCAATCCGTTCCCCAAAGGCAACGGTCAAAGCCCCAGGCCTCGAAGATGCGCGCCAGCGGCGCCCAGATGTCGGGGAACGGATAAGGTTCCCGCGACAGCGTGCAGGCCCCGCTGACCTTGATCACGACGTTCGGGCGTTTGGCGAGTTCCAGCACTTTCGGCAGGTCGGCCCAAGGCTGCGGCGGCGCCGGCGGCACGCGCGGCTGGAGGATGCCCAGATGATCGAGGATGAACCGCGTATTGGGATGGCGATCGATGATCGCCGTGCCCGTGTCCAGATTTCCCCAGCAGAGGATGTTGACCGGAAAATCCTGGCTGGCCGCGGCGCGCAGGATCCTGTCGAGGCCAGGGTCGTTGGCCTGGCGCGGCGAGTCCTCGGGGATCATGATGCGCACGCCGACCGCACCCGGCGTCTTCTTCCAGTCGGCAATGACGTCGGCCACGGCGGGATCGTCCGGATCGACCGGCTTGACGATGGCCAACCGGTTCGGGTGGGCCTGCTGAACCTCCTTGGCGTAGCTCGCGTCGTAGCGGTACATGGAAAACGACGAAATGAAGATGGCGCCGTCGACGCCGACTTTGTCCATGGCCGCCACCATCTCGTCACCGGTGACGTGATCGGGCCAGTTCGGCACGCTGTGCCAGGGACGCTTCGGCGTGTTCGCCTCATAAGCGTGGACCTGCGAATCGATGATCGTCATTGCGGCAGTCTCCTCCTGTCCCGCCGGAGTTTGGCGGGCAGCACGGGGTGCTGTCCAGAAGGCGGGCGTCCGGGACGCGTCAAATCGCGTCCACGGATCGGCGACGGTCGCGGTGGTCCGCCGTCAGGTGCGAACGGCGATGTCCGGAAAGGCCAGTTCGTGGCGGGAACGCCATTCCGGCACGACGTAGTTGACGATCAGCGACCGGCGGACGCCGTCGATCGGCCGGCGCCGGAAGCCGTGCCAGGTATCCTCGCCGGGAATGAATATACATCCGTCATTACGGTGGTATGGCGTGGTCGCGATGACCGTTCCGCCGGCGTCCATCAGGTCGGTGCCCCAAGCCTCGCAGCCGGGCGTATCGGAAAGATACATCAGCATGGTGAAGCGCTTGGCGCCGATGTCGGTGTGAGGCTCCAGCCAGAACCCGTCGGTGTCCAGGCAATATTCGATCCGCAGGAACGACCCGGCCAGCGCTGCGCCGCACAGGGATTCCAGCCGGCGCACCACCGGTCCGTCCTGCAGCGCCCGCGCGAGGTCCGCGCAGACCGGATGATCTGCCTGGCGTGTCCGATCGAAGAATACGCGCAGGCTGTTGTTGGTTTCCCGCTTGCCCATCGTGTCGCCATGGATGCAGGCGTCGATCGGCAGCGCCACGATCGCGTCGCAGGCGTCCGCCGGCAGCATGCGCGACAGCAGCCAGTGGCGGAACGGTGCCGCCCGCGTCTCCGCCCGATCCAGGCAATCCAGAAAACACGAGGCGATGTCAGGCATCGACCGCTTCCTCCCGCGCCGTCCGGCCGAATTGCCGTTTCACCATGGCGGACAGCCGATGGCGGCTGATCTCGCGCCAGGCGCTGAAGCCGCTCGCCATCCAGTTGAACATGACGTAGCGCCGGGGCCCGACATAAGGCTCGTGCCCGTGGAACGACCGGTCGGATCGCCGGAAGGCGATCAGCGTGCCGAAATCCGGCGGCACCTCCGCGATCATGTCGTCCAGGTCATCGGGCCCGCGGAGCAGCCTCAGCCGGCCTCCGTCCTCGTTCCAGCCATCGTTCAGATAAAGCAGCGCGGTGACGAGCTTCGTCTCGCTGTCGGTATGGATACGGCCGTCCCCAATGTCGCACTGGCCGCGGACCGTGACCATCATCGGGCGGGTGGCAAGGTCAAGACCGAGCTTCGCGGAAAATGCCTGGGCGACGGCGGGTCCTCGCACGTCCTCGATCAGGGCCGTGAAGCTGGGGCCGCCCTGGGTTGCCTCGACAGGCAACAGGCCAGGATAGGGAATATGCGGAAAGTCCCGTTGCAGCGCCGCCCGGGCTTCGGGGCGGATGAAGTCGCGTACGACCGTGAACATGAACGGATCGCGCGTCAGCGGCGCGTCCGCCAAGGCCTGCAGATCGAGAAGGCGCATCGCCGGGCCATCCATCCAGGTTCGGTGCCGTCCCTTACGCTCCGCCGCAGCGTGGGTGATTGACCCAGATCAACGACGGCGGGCGCCGGCACGTGCCTATGCCCGTATCGAACGGACCGGCGACGATGAGCAACGCGATCAGCAAATACCTGCATGAGCGGATTCCCCGCTACACCAGTTATCCGACCGCGCCGCATTTCTCCGCCGGGGTCGGGCCGCTGACCTATCGACACTGGCTGCAGGTGCTGCCGCGGTCCGCCACGCTGTCGCTCTACCTGCACGTGCCGTTCTGCGAGACCTTATGCTGGTACTGCGGCTGCCATACCAACGTGTCCCGCCACCGCGATCCGGTCGAGCGTTACGTGGCGCTGCTGCGATGGGAGATCGCCATGGTCGCGGAGCTGGTGGGCGGGCGCCGCGTTTCCCATGTCCACTGGGGCGGCGGTACGCCGGGAATCGTCGGACCCGACCTGTTCCGCTCCGTCATGGATGCCCTGCGAGGGCATTTCGATTTCGTACCGGACGCCGAACGCGCCGTCGAAATCGATCCGCGCCGCCTGACGCCGGCGCTGGCGGATGCGTTCGCCGAAACGGGGATCAATCGCGCCAGCCTGGGCGTGCAGACGTTCAATCCGCTCAGTCAGCAGGCCATCGCCCGCGTGCAGTCGCCGGAGATGACGCGCGACTGCGTGCGAACGCTGCGAGCCGCCGGGATCCGGGACATCAACCTGGACCTGCTGTATGGCCTGCCGCACGAAACAGCCCAAAGCTGCAGCGCCGGCGTGGAAACCGCGCTGGCGCTGGAGCCGGCTCGGTTCTCGGTCTTCGGTTACGCCCATGTGCCGTCGGTCATGCCCCACCAGCGGGTGATCGACATGGCCAGCTTGCCGGACGGTCCGGAACGGTTGCGCCAGGAACGAACGATCGGGGAGGCCTGCGTGCGGGCCGGCTACACGCGGATCGGCCTGGATCATTACGCACGGCCGGAGGATTCGATGGCCGTTGCCCTGGCGGAAGGGCGTCTGCGTCGCAACTTCCAGGGCTACACGACCGATTCCGCCGACGCGCTGATCGGCTTCGGTGCATCCGCCATCAGCCGCCTACCGGACGGCTACGCCCAGAATACCGCCAACCTGCGCGATTGGTCGGACCGGATCAAGGCCGGGACGCCCGCCACGGTCCGGGGCGTCGCCCTGTCCGATGAAGACCGGCTCCGCGCCGGCATCATCGAACGCCTGATGTGCGACCTGCGGGCGGACATCCCGGCGCATCTCGCCGAAGCCGGCTACCCCGCCGACTGGCTGGACCCGGAGATCGCGGACCTGCAGCCGTTGGCCGACGACGGTCTCGTGGCGATCGAGCGCGGCGTCATCCACGTGCCGGAGGCGTCCCGCAGCCTGATCCGCAAGGTCGCAAGCATCTTCGACATCTACCTGGACCCGGCGCTCGGACGCCACGCCGTCGCGGTCTGAACGCCGGGCTGTCATTCAGTCTTGTCCCAAGCGCGCGGGCGCGGTCTCGGGAAGGGCGAGCGTGCAGACGAACGACAGGGCGGCGATGGCCCCGATATAGCCGGCCAGTATCCATGGGCCACCACCGGCCAGCGTCAGCAGCCAACCCGCCGCGAGCGATCCGACGGACCCGATCATCGAGCCGATCTGCACCACGAACGACAACCCGCTGGCACGCATCCGGATGGGGAACAGTTCCGAGAAGAACGAGGCCTGCGGCGCGTACATCGCGCTGTGCGCGAGCGCGAGCATCACGACCAGCGTCGCCGGGATGGCCGCGGCGTGACCATCATAGATGACCCAGAACGAGGGGAAGACCGCCAGCACGCTCAAGGCGCAGCCCAGCGCGTAGAGCGGCTTGCGGCCCCATCGGTCGGACAGCAGCCCGAAGATGGGCAGCGTGACCAGTTCCAGGACGATCGCGATCAGCGTCGCCTGCGTCATCACGTCGCGCGCGATGCCGTGGCTGACGGCATAGGCGGTGTAGACGACGGCATAGGTGTTGAACACGGTCGCTTCGGCCAGCTTCGCGCCCATGCCCAGCAGAACGGCAAGAGGATGCTGTTGCAGCGTCGCTTTCAGCGGATGCCGCTCCCGCCGGTGCTGGCGCTGGAACAGCGGCGATTCGGTGATCCGCAGCCGGATGAACATGCCGATGCCGACCAGGAACGCGCTCAGCAGGAAGGGGATGCGCCAGCCCCAGGCCAGGAACGCGTCGTTGCTGAGGAAACCTTCCAGGACGGCGAAGACCGCCAGCGGCAGGACGAACCCGCCCGGCGCGCCGAGCTGCACAAGGGAGCTGTAGAAGCCGCGCGAGCGGGGCGGGGCATGCTCGAAAGTGATCAGGATGGCGTTGGCCTGTTCGCCGCCGATGCCGAAGCCGTGGACGAGGCGGATCAGGATCAATGCGATGGCGCCGCCGATCCCGATCGTGTCGTAGGTCGGCAGCAGCCCGACCAGGACCGTGGCGATGCCCACCATCAGCAGCGTCGTCACCAGCGCTGCCTTGCGGCCCTGCCGATCGCCGATGACGCCGAAGACCAGGCCGCCGATCGGCCGCGCCAGGAAGCCCGTCGCATAGGTGCTCAGCGCCAGCAGCGATCCCACCAGGGGGCTTAGATTGGGGAAGAACAGCTTGTTGAAGACGAGCGCCGACGCCGTCGCGTAGATGAAGAAGTCGTACCACTCCACCATGCTGCCGATGCAGGACGACAGCGCGACCTTCCGCAGCATGGGCAGCGAGACCGATTCCTCGACCAGAAGGTCGTCGGCCGGGCTGTCGAGACCAGACATGGGCTATCCTTTTTCGTTGGACGTTCGGGGGCAGCTACTTGATCCGGATCCAGTCGGTCGTGCCGTGACGGGCCAACGTTTCGGCGTTGAACAGGAACCCCAGCCCCGGCTCGTCCGTCATCACGATCTCTCCGCCGACGGGGCGAAGCTCGCGGTCGTAGAGCGGCTGGGTCATGATGATACTGTTGTCAACGAAATATTCGACGTAAGGCGCGTTCGGCGTCGACGCGATCAGTGGCACGTGCAGCTCATGCCACGCATGCGGGCAGACCGGCACGCCATAGGATGCCGCCAGCGCCGCGATGCGCCGCCATTCGGTGATGCCGCCACAGCAGACGACGTCGGTCTGGACCACGTGCGCGGCGCGGGCCTCCAGCAATTCCCGGAACCGCCAGCGTCCGTTCTCGATCTCGCCGGTCGCGACCGGGATCGAGGTCTCCTTCACCAGCCTCGCATGGCTCTCGATGTCGTCGGGGCTGAACGGCTCCTCGATCCAGCCGGGCAGGAAGGGCTCGAACCGGCGCAGGAAGGGCAGGGCGGTGAACAGGTCGGGCCAGGCGTTGTTGGCGTCCATGAACAGCTTGATGTCGGGACCGATCCGCTCCCGCACGGCCTGCACGCGCGCCACCTCCTCGGTCATCCCGCGCAGGCCCACCTTCATCTTCACGGCCTTGAAGCCGGCCTCGACATAGCCGCCCATCTCGTCGGCCAGGGCCTCCACCGTCTTGCCGGGGCGGTAGTAGCCGCCGCTGGCATAGCAGGGCAGGCGGTCCTTGTGGCCGCCCAGGTACTGCCAGAGCGGCAGTCCCGCCGAACGCGCGTTCAGGTCCCACAGCGCGATATCGAGCGCGCTGAGCGCCCGCATCGCCGACCCGCTGCGGCCGTGCAGCAGCGCCTCGCGGTACATGCGCTCCCACAGCGCCTCGGTCATCAGCGGGTTCTGTCCCAGCAGCATCGGCGCGAACAGCGTCACCGCCGCTTCCCGCGCGACCTCGCCGGCAAGGTTGCCGGCATAGGTCCAGCCCAGCCCCTCGACCCCCTCGGCCGAGATCACCTTCACCAGCACGAAGTCGCGATGCGTGACGTTGCGCGTGGCGAAGGCCGTCGGGATCGCAAGCGGCATCCGCACCAGGCGGACCTGCACCTCCCGCACCGGCGAGGCGGACCGGCGGGCGGCGGGGCTGGCTTGTTCCGGCATCGGTTTTCTCCCTTCCTGTCCTGGGCTCGATCAGCCCTTGCGGCGCGTCGCCTCGTAGCGTGCCTTGTTTTCCGCGTTGGGCGGATACAGGCCGGGCAGCGAGGCGCCGCCTTCGACTTCCTGCATGATCCAGGTTTCCTGGGCTTCCTGCTCGATCGCCTCGGCGACGACGTCGTTCAGCAGGGCGTGGGGGATCAGCACCGCGCCGTCATCGTCGACGACGACGACATCGTTGGGGAACACGGCCACGCCGCCGCAGCCGATCGCTTCCTGCCAGGCGACGAAGGTCAGGCCGGCGACCGACGGCGGGGCCGCCGCGCCCTGGCACCACACCGGCAGCCCGGTACCCAGCACGCCGGCCACGTCGCGTACCACGCCGTCGGTGATCAGCGCCGCGACGCCGCGCTTGGCCATGCGCGCGCACAGGATGTCGCCGAAAATGCCCGCGTCGGTGACGCCCATCGCGTCCACCACCGCGATGCACCCCGCCGGCATCGCCTCGATCGCCGCGCGCGTCGAGATCGGCGAACTCCAGGACGCGGGCGTCGCCAGGTCCTCGCGGGCCGGCACGAAGCGCAAGGTGAAGGCCCGTCCGACCAGGCGCGGCTGGCCGGCCCGCAGCGGGCGGGTGCCGCGCATCCACACGTTGCGCAGCCCCTTCTTCAACAGCACGGTCGTCAGCGTGGCCGTGGAGACATGCGACAGCGCGTCCACGATGCGGCTGTCGAGCGGTTCAACGTCGATGGGCATGGTAGCAGTTCCCTGTGTTTTCAGATGCTGGCGATCAGCCCGCCATCCACCCGGATGACGGAGCCGGTGACGTAGGAGGCGCGCTCGCTGGCCAGGAAGGCGACCACGTCCGCGTATTCCTCGGGCCGGCCATAGCGGCCGATGGGGATGGTGCCGGTACTTTCCGCCGCGACGTCCTCGACCGGTCGACCTTCGCGCTTGGCGCGCTGCTCGTCCAGGAAGCGGATCCGCTGCGTCGCCACGCGGCCCGGCACCACGATGTTGGCCGTGATGCCGTCGCGTGCCACTTCCCGCGCCAGCGTCTTCGACCAGCCCACCAGGGTCGAGCGCAGGGCGTTGGACAGGCCCAGGTTCGGGATCGGCGCCACCACGCCCGACGATGCACTGGTAATGACGCGGCCCCAGCCGGCGGCGCGCATGCCTGGCAGCACGCGATCCGTGAGTGCGATCACCGACAGCACCATGGCGTTGAAATGCTTGGCCCAGAGCGCGGGATCCTGCCCCGAGACCGGCGTCGGCGGCGGGCCGCCGGTGTTGTTGACCAGGACCTGGACCGGGCCGAACGTTGCCTCGATCCGGGCGACATGGCCGTCGATGCTGCCAAGGTCGCCGAGGTCCCAGGGCAGCGTCATCGCGTCGGTGCTCACGCCGCGGATATCGTCGGTGCTCGCGCCGCGGATATCGTCGGTGCTCGCGCCGCGGATATCGTCGGCGCCCGCGCCGCGGATATCGTCGACGCCCGCGCCGCGGATATCGTCGACGCCTGCGTCGCGGATATCATCGGCGGTCCGCGCCAGGGCGTCGGCGCTGATATCGGCCAGCGCCAAATTCGCGCCCTCGGCCGCCAGCGCCCGAGCAATCGCGCCGCCCAGGCCGCCGCCTGCGCCCAGGACCAGCGCCGTCTTTCCTCGCAATCCGAAATCCATCGGCCGCTTCCCTTTGTCGCTTCCCTCGAGGGTGGAACAAGCGTGGAGACGAAAAAACACATTGAATCTGATCTTCAGACGAAAGATTTTCTTTCGAATGGACACTCGGTTCCTGGAAAGCTTCATTGCGGTGGTGGAGGAAGGCTCGATCGCCGCCGCCGCCCGCCGGCTGCACCTGACGGCCGCCGCGCTGGCGCAGCGCATGCACGCCCTGGAAAGCGAGATCGGTGCGCCGCTGCTGATCCGTTCGGGGCGCAACGTCATCCCGTCGGAGGCCGGTTTCGCCATCGTCGGCCGAGCGCGCCTGCTGCTGCGGGAACTGCGCGACCTGTGCGACAGCGCCAGCGCCGACGGCCTGAGCGGGGAGTTGCGGCTGGGCGCGATCTCCACCGCCCTGACCGGATTGCTGCCCATGATGTTGGCGCGCGTGGCCACCGCCTATCCGCAGATGGAGGTCCACATCGTGCCGGGCATATCGGTCGATCTCTATCGGCGGGTGCAACTGGGCGAGTTGGACGCGGCGGTCATCGTGCAGCCCGACTTCGTCATGCCCAAGAGCTGCGAATGGCACCTGCTGCGGACCGAACCCCTGGTCGCGCTGGCGCCGGCGGGACTGGCGGGACGAGAGCCGCATGCGCTGCTCGCCGAGGAACCTTTCATCCGGTACGACCGGCACCAATGGGGTGGCCGGGTCGCAGACCGCTATCTGCGCGATGCCCGGATCAGGCCTCGCGACCGGTTTGAGCTGGATGCGCTGGACGCCATCGCGGTGATGGTCGATCGCGGGCTGGGCGTGTCGCTGGTGCCCGACTGGGCGCCGCCGTGGCCGGCCGGCATCGATGTCGCCAAGCTGGCGCTGCCGCGGCCGTCGCCGCCGCGGCATATCGGCTTGATGTGGACCCGCAACACGGCCCGGGCGCGACTGGTGCAGGCGTTTTTGCGCAGCGGGGTGCAGAGCCGGGCGGCGAAGCCGAAGCCGGGCAGCCGGCGCGCCTGACCGGAGGGGGCCTGCCTGTTTGCCGCGCAGCCCCGGACGCAAAAAAAATCGCGCCCCGGGGGAATAAGTGCTTCGTACCGGCGTCCAACGCAGCAGCACCTGCTGTTTTCTTCCGAACCGAGGCTTCGAGCCTGGAACGCGATGGTTTCCAACGAAATACGTCCACATCCGCCAAGGGAGCGGTGCATGTTCAACCGGCTGAATGCGTCGCTCTTGGCTGGGCTGGTGGCCATCCTCGTCAACACCGCGGCGTTGAAACTCGCGGACGCGATTGGTCTCGCGACCGCGCATGGCGGTCTGCTGCGACTGATCGGTCCGTGGATCGGCACGCCCCTCGGCTGGCTGGGGGTATCCAACCTGTGGCGGAGCATGGGCGGGCCGCCGGCGTCCTCCGCCGCGTTCCAGACGGGCTTCCATATCGTTGTCGGCTTGGCGATGGGCGTGTTCTACGCCTTCGCCATCGATCCGATCCGTCGCGGCAAGGCCCTCCTGAAAGGATTGCTTTACGCGGCTGCCGTTTGGTGTCTGAACGCGGCCGTGGTGCTTCCCCTCACCGGGGAAGGCTTCGCCGGCGCCAGGCATCTGTCCGTTGCGGGTATGGTGTGGTTCGGCGCGGCGCACACGCTGTTCTTTGTCGTCCTGGCGCTGCTTCATGAGAAGCTGCGGCCTGCGCCTCGGTTCCTCCCGCAACCAATGTATCATCCTTGACTTCACCCCAACCCGAAAAGGGGCCGATCCATGCATGGGAACCATCGTCGCCGGTATGCCTTGGCGGCCGTCACGGGCGCGCTGGCACTGGCCGTCCTGGGACGGCTCTTCTTCGGCGATCCCGACGCGTGGGCCGCGGACCTCGACCGGCGTGTCCCGGCTGCGGCGGTGGATGAAGTCCCGGGCGCGGCGACGTCGGGGACGCTGATCCTCGCGGGCGGCTGCTTCTGGGGTGTCCAAGGCGTGTTCCAGCATGTCCGCGGCGTCACCAGCGCGGTGTCCGGCTATGACGGCGGCACGGCCGTCACGGCCCAATACGAGATCGTGAGCACCGGCGTCACGGGACACGCCGAATCGGTGCGGATCACATACGATCCCCACGTCGTCACCTATGGCCGGCTGCTGCAGATCTTCTTTTCGGTCACCACCGACCCGACGCAGCGCAACCGGCAATATCCAGACGAAGGGACCCAGTACCGATCAGAGATTTTCGCGACGACGCCTGAACAGGCCCGGATCGCCAAGGCGTATATCGCCCAGCTCGACAAGGCCGAGGTGTTCCCCCAGGCGATCGTCACGAAAGTCGCGCAGGATACAGGGTTCTATCCGGCCGAAGGTTACCATCAGAATTATCTGACCCTGCATCCCGGCAACCCCTATATCGCGACGTTCGACCTTCCGAAGATCATGGCCTTGCAGAAGGTCTTCCCCGCGGACTTCCGGTCGGATCCCGTCCTGGTGCCCAATTCCTGAGGCGCTGCCGCCGTCCCCGTCCTGGCGGCTGAACCGTTCAGGCCCAGCCCTTGAACGGCAGCACCGGCGGATGCTCCGCCGACTTGTCCGGCCAGACGGAGACGTAGTGCTTGCCGTCCAACTGGACCAGCAGCGTCGCCGCCAGCTCGTTCTGGCCCTTCGCGTTGTACTTGATCCCGTTATACCCGATCATGAGCTGTTCGGGCTTCAGGTCCTGGCTCCGCAGCGCCGCCTGGATCTTCGCCGGTTCGATCGAGCCGGCCCGGTTGATCGCCTCCATCAGCGACAGGAACCCTTCCATCCCGCGCGCCGAGGTGTCGTCCAGCGCATGCCCCGCATGCTTCTTGTAAAGCTCGTTGACGACATACGAATTCGAGCCCGGCTTGCCGATGTCGTAGGAGCTGCGGTTGATCGCCCCCTGCGCCAGGTCGCTGACCGCATCGATGAAGGCGTTGTCCGAGAAGCCGGAATCGTCGCCGATCAGGATCGGCGGCTTCCAGCCCAGCGTGTGCATCGTCTTGACGAACAGGATCGCGTCGGAGGTGTAGCTGACGAAGATCACCGCGTCCGGGTTCTCGTTCTTGAGCTGCAGCACCTGCGCGCTGACGTCGCTGGAGTTCGCGTTGTAGGCGATGCGCAGGTTCATCGGCAGGTTCTTCGCCTTGAGGCCGCTGCTGATCGCGTCGCCGGTCGAGGTGCCGTATTCGGTGTTCTCGTTGACGATCGCGATCTTCTCGATCTTGAACCCCGCCGCCTTCCGTTCCGCCAGGAAGGACGCATAGGCCGCGCCGAAGTCGGTGCCGATCGGCGTCGGCCGGAAGAACCACTTGAACCCGCGCTCCGTCAGGCTTGGCGCCGAGGCCTCGCCGGCCACGTACGGAATGCCGTAGCGTTCGGCGACGGCGCTGGAGGTCAGCACGCAGCTCGACTGGTAGGCGCCATGGAGCGCCACGACCTTGTCCTGGGTGATCATGCGCAGCGCCTCGCTCTGCGCGACGGCGGGGTTGCCCTGATGGTCGGCGAAGATCGCCTCCACCTTGCGCCCGCCCAGGCCCGGCAGGCCGGCGGTTGACGCCAGCGGCAGGTTGGGCATCTCGGGATGCGGGGTGTTGATGATCTCCACCGCCACCTCGATGGCGGCCTTCACCGCCGCGCCGGCCGAGGCCGCGACGCCGGTCAGCGGATAGGGGCAGCCGATCTTCACCGGCGCGTCGGCGGCCAGCACGCCTTTCGGCAGCAGCGCGAGGGCCGGTGCGGCAAGACCCAGGCGCGCGGCGGCGCGGCGCGTGATGAGACGACGTGTGGCGGGGCGTCGGGTGATCGGCGGCATTTTGTTTCCTTCCTGCAAGGCGGCCGCAGTCGATAGCGGAAGTTGCGGCGCCGTCAATGGGATTGCCCCACGCATGTCCTGCAAGGGACTTCCTCCAGGAAGGGCCGGAAGCATCTCGGGGATGGAAGCGATGCGGCCTTGTCCGCCGCCGTGGCGATGCCGATCTTGGGAAAAGAAGCGGCAGGAGGCGAAGATGCGCATCGGCGTTCCGAAGGAGATCAAGACCCACGAATACCGCGTCGGCCTGACCCCGGCCGGCGTGCGCGACCTGGTCGGGCACGGCCATGCGGTCGCGGTGGAGGCCGATGCCGGCGCCGGCATC
>NZ_DASZTJ010000219.1:0-19828 GCF_035548235.1 Rhodopila sp. | reverse complement strand
GGGCAGGGCGGTTGTCCAGCAGCAGGCGCAGCAGTTCGGGACGGGCGTAGTGGCCGACCGAGTCCATCATCCGCTTGCGCTTGGTGATCAGGCCCATGTCGAGGTCGGCGAGCAGCAGGCCCTCGCCCTGGGTCAGCGGCGGCACGACATGGCTGCCTTCGGGCGAGATGATGGCGGTGAAGCAGCCGCCCGACAGCGCCTTGTGCATCGTCTCGTCGGCGATGGATCGCTTCTGCGCATCGGTCAGCCAGCCGGTGGCGTTGATGACGAAGCAACCGCTTTCCAGCGCGTGGTGGCGGATCGTCACCTCGATCTGTTCGGCGAAGACCGGCCCGACCAGGGAGCCGGGGAACTGGGCGATGTGGATCTCCTCGTGCTGCGCCATCAGGGCGTAGCGGGCGAGAGGGTTGTAGTGCTCCCAGCACGCCAGGGCGCCGATGCGTCCGACGGCCGTATCGACGACCGTCAGGCCGGAGCCGTCGCCCTGGCCCCAGATCATGCGCTCGTGGAAGGTCGGCGTGATCTTGCGGCGCCTCAGCTTCAGCGTGCCGTCGGCGTCGAACAGAAGCTGCGTGTTGTACAGCGAGCCGTGGTCGCGCTCGTTCACCCCGACCAGGGCGGCGATGCCGTGGCGGCGGCAGGCGGCGCCCAGGGCATCGGTGACCGGGCCGGGAACGACGACCGCGTTCTCATACAGGCGGATATGCTCCTTGCCGGTGGCGACCGGCGGGTAGACGAAGGAGAAGTACGGGTACCAGGGCACGAAGGTTTCAGGAAAAACCACCAGCTTCGCGCCCTGGCCCGCGGCGTCGGCGATCGCGTTCAGCACCTTGGCGACGGTGCCGCCCGCGGTTTCCAGGTCCGGCGAAAGCTGCGCGGCGGCCACCCGGATTTTGTCGTTGGACATCAGATGATCCTCCGCGCGGCCGGATCAGAGCGTCCAGGTATCGACGATGACGGCGTTGGCCTTCTTGTGGATCAGCGTCAGGTCCAGCACGTCCAGCGGGCTGATCGGCGTGATGCCCTCGATCAGCGAGGGTTCGCCGTGGCCGTACAGCATCTGCAGCGCGAACCGGCAGGCATAGACCTTGCCGCCTTCGTCCATGAAGCGCTTGAGCTGGTTGGCGAAGTTCTGCGCGCCGGGGAACGGCTCGTCGCCCAGCTTGGGGAAGCCGCGCTGGATGCCCAGGGTGACGCCGGGACCGTACAGCAGGATGGAGGTCTCGAAGCCTTTCCGCTGTAGGCGGATGGCCTGGAGGATGTTCACGAGGCCGATGGAGCCTTCGAAGGCGACGGTGTGGAAGGTGACGAGAGCCTTCTCGCCGGGTTCGGCCTTGACGTCGGGGAAGACCTTTTCCTCGTAGTCGACGAAGAAATCGCCCGTCTTATGAGCGGGGAGGTCGATCTTGGGCATATGCGTTCTCCTGGCGTGTTGGCGATGCGGTGTTCGCGGACGGGCAGGAGCAAGCGGCGTGCCAAATTGACTGTATAAATTCTGCCGGCAATATGCATTCAATATTGCATCAATATACAGTCAAATGATCGGATCAGTGCCTAACAAGCAATCACGATCGATAGGCAGAAGCCTACAATATCGCCATAATTAACGAAATCAGCACCGAATGTCGCGCCTGAAATTGTGATCTTCCCCATTCTGCTGAAAATTCCGTCAGAATTCATGCGGAATCCAGCTATGTCACCGCCAGGCGCCAAAATGACTGGACGAATCCATGCAACAATATACAGTCAATCCGTGCCCGAACCCGTGAGACGCCATGACCGACTGGACCCCCGACCTCTCCCAACGGGGCGCGCCGCGCTACCTCGCCATCGCCGATGCCATCGCCGCCGATATCGAGGCCGGGCGGCTTGCCCCGTCCGAACGCCTGCCGCCCCAGCGCGTGCTGGCCAGCGCCCTGGGCATGGACTTCACCACCGTCGCGCGCGGCTATGTGGAGGCGAAGCGCCGCGGCCTGATCGAATCGCGCGTCGGCCAGGGCACCTTCGTCAGCGGGTCGGTCCGCAGGCGCCACGCCGCCATGGCGCGCCATCCCGAGATCGTCGACCTGTCGATGAACCTGCCGCCCGAACCGGACGACCAGGACCTGCTGGACCGGATGCAGGATGGTTGGGATGCCGTCAGCCGCGACCTGGTCTCGCTGCTACGCTACCAGGGCTTCGGCGGCGTCGCGGCCGATAAGGCTGCGGCCTCCGCCTGGCTCAGCCGCCGCGGCCTGGTGCCGCAGCAGGACCGCGTGTTCATCACCCCCGGTGCCCACCCGGCGCTGAACGGCATCCTGGGCCTGCTGGCGAAGCCTGGCGATACGATCCTGTCCGAGGACGTCACCTATCCCGGCACCCGCTCCATCGCCGGGCAGCTTGGCCTGACGCTGCTGGGCCTGCCGATGGACGACGACGGCATCGTCCCGGACGCGTTCGCCGAGGCCTGTGCCCGGCACACCCCCAAGGCGCTCTACCTCAACCCTACGCTTCTGAACCCGACCACCCACACCATTCCGGAACGCCGTCGCCTTGCCCTGACGGAAGTCGCGCGCCGATTCGCCATGCCGATCATCGAGGACGACCCCTACGGCCTGTTGCCGCCCGAGGCCCCGGCCGCCTTCGCCGCCTTGGCCCCCGAACTGACCTGGCATGTCGCCGGCCTGGCGAAGTGTCTCGGCGCCGGCCTGCGCATCGCCTATGTGATCGCCCCCGACAACCGTTCGGGGTGGAGTTTCGCGGCCGCCTTGCGTGCCGCCACGGTGATGGCGTCACCGATCACCGCCGCGCTGGCCACGCGCTGGATCACCGACGGCACCGGCGACGCGCTGCTGGCCGCGGTCCGGCGGGCGTCGGTCGAACGCCAGGCCCTGGCCCGCGAGGCGCTGCGCGGCGCGACCTTCCGCGCCGACCCGTTCGGCTTCCATCTCTGGCTGAACTTGCCGGCACCCTGGACCCGGTCGGCGTTTGTCGGGCACATGCGCGACCGCGGGATCGGCGTGACGGCGAGCGACGCCTTCACCGTGACCGGCCCGCCACCGGAGGCGGTGCGCGTATGCCTGGGCGGTCCAGCCGGCTGGGACCAACTGCGCGAGGCGCTGGAGTTCATGGCGCACAGCCTGGCGGAATCCCCGTCGACGGCCTCCCACTTCCTGTGACGCCCCTGCCTGTGACGCCTTCTCTGTGACCCCTCGGCTGCGCGCCCTGTTTCGAGACCCCGCCGGCTCGCGGCGATCCTATGGTCCGCCGGGCAGCGGGCGATCGGCCTCGCCGCCGATCCCCGCCTCGCTCAACCCCCGGCGCAGCCGCGCGCGGTCGGACGGCCGAGCGAATCGGAACATGGTCATGAGCCAGTGGCCGATGGAACGCGGGGTGGGATTGTCCACACCGACCCAATGGGCGCGCGCCAGCTCGATGCAACGCGCGGCGACTGTCCGCGCCGCCTCGACCTGGCCGGCAAGCGCCAGGGCCGCCGCATGCCAGGCGACGATGGGAATCATCACCTCCTGCGCCCGCTCCGCCTCTTCCACCGCCCGCGCGGTCTCGCCCGCCATGAAGGCGATCATCGCCTGGTAGGCCCATTGCTGCCGCGTCGACGCGATCGTCACCCGCCGCACCTGGTCCGCGATGTCCGCTGCCAGCGTCAGCTTGCCCGCGAAGGCGTGGCACAGCGCCGCGGAGATCACTACCCAGGTGTCGTTGGGGTTGAGCTCCCGCGCGAGTTCCAGGTGGACCGAGGCGGTCTGGAACCGGCCGCTCAGTGTCAGGCACCAGCCCAACGTGAGCTGCGAGGTGGGGTCCAGCGGATCCAGTGCGACGGCCTGGGAGGCGAGTGACAGCGCCTGCCGCAACTGCGCCTCGGTCATCGTGCGGCCGGGATGGATCATGTGTGCCAGGTAGGTGATCTGCGCCAGGCCGCTATAGCCGCGCGCGAAATCGGGCGCCTGCTCGATCGCCGCCAGGAACATGCGCTGGCCGCTTTCCCAGTGCTGCTTGTCGAAGCGCAGCAGCACGGCCTGGCCGCGCAGCCACAGGTCATAGGCCGCCAGTGAGATGTCCGGCTGGTCGGCGATCCGGCGCAGCCGGGCGGCCGAGACCTCGACATTCAGCGCGACGGCGATGCGGCGGACGATATCCTGTTGCGCGTCGAACCAGTTGTCCAGCGTCAAGGTATAGCGGTTGCCCCAGAGATGCAGGCCTGTTTCCCGTTCGCGCAGCGTCAGCACCATGCTGATGACGTCGCCGGCGCGATACGCCGTGGCGGCGACGTCATACGCTTCGGCGGGCGCGACCCGTGATCCGTCCCGAGGGGGATCCCGAGGGAAATCCCGAAGGGGATCATCGGGCGGTCCGGTGACCACCGACCATTCGCGGAACCGGACCAGGCAGGCGAGCAGCTCATGGCGGAACCCGTCGACCAGGTGCTGGCTGTCCGGCGTGATGCCGTTCATCCCGAAGGGCTCGACCAGCAGCGCCATTCGGGTCCGCGGCGGCGTCCGGCCTTCGCCGGCCCCCTCGGCGGCGGAAGGCTCCGCGGGGGCGGCCGGCAGTGGTTCCTCCGGCTCCGGCCCGCCGTCGACGGTGTCGGGGACCGACAGGATCAGCCCCTGCTTGATCGCGGCGATCAGGGCGATCGTCTCCGGCGCCGGATCGGCGTCGTAGTCCTTCTCCAGCAGGGTATAGAGCGTGTTGTAGGCACGCTGCGCCGCCAGCGGATCGCCTGCCTCGGCGCTGAGGCGCATGAAGACGCGGCAGGCTTCTTCATGCGTGGGATCGAGGTTCAGGATCGCCTGCGCGGCGCGGCGCCGCCTGGCCCTGTCCTGGCCGGTGGTACGCAGGATCGTCTCCAGGCTGGCCAGCAATTGATCGTGGAAGCTCTGCCGTCGCGCCCTGGCCCAGATCGCGAAGGCCGGATCGACATCGTCGATGCCCCGCAGGAACGAATCGGAGATCAGCGGCTCGTCCACCAGTACCTGGTGGATGATGCCTTCGCGGGCCTCGGCGAGGATGGCGTTGGCGTCCACCGCTTCCATCGGGTCCAGCAGGATGACGCGCAGGCGATCGCGCAGCAGCCCCCGGCTGCCGGCGGCGCGCAGGGTCTCGTCGACCTGGTGCAGCTCCTGGCGCAGGGAGGTGCGGGCGCGGGCCTCGCTGACCTCGCTCCAGAGCAGGCCGGCGAGGCGTTCGCGCGTGTCCTGGTGCCCGGCCGTCACCGCCAGATAGGCAACCAGCGCCCGCGACTTGCGTTTCGCGAAGACAATCTCCCGCCCGCCCACGCTGATGCGCACCGATCCCAGCAGAGAGATCAGAAGGCCTCGTGAGTCTGGCGGAAAAGCGGTTGGTCCCGTCGCCGATATCATCGCGTCATGACGTGCCGGGTACAATATCCGGTTTTGCCGTCGCGGTGCATGCGGGGTCGGTCCGCTGCCGGTGTCCCATCGGGCGCGGCGCACCAGGACCCGTCGTCATTCGTCATACGCTCTACTCAACAATCCCAATTTAAGACGTCCGATTGACAATCGCTTGCGCCGCCTTGTTGGCGGATTATGTGCGCAGCGGGCCACATTACTTTGTTAGATATAACGGCAAAGTAGTGGCCGAGCAGTATCGTAAACGACGAAGTTGCAGCGAGACGCTTGAGGAATCACGGTGGGATCACGGCGTATACAGAAATTCCCGCATAGTTTGGAGCGCGGGACCGACAACATAGGGATGATCGGTGACGCAAACCGGGTTCATCGCCGCGATGGCGGCGAGGCTGGCATTCGCCGCCTATGATTCTCCCGAGGCGCCCGAGCCCGGCGAGACGGAGTGGTTCATTGTTTCCATCTGGGGCTCCAGCCCCGAGTTTGTCACCCTTTCGCGCACCTTCGTGCCGGTCCAGGGCGACGAGGCGCCGCCCGGTTTGCAGCCCCGCTGCACAAACCTGGGGATCCTGTTGAGCCGGGTCGCCGGCGTGGAAGAAGAAACCAGCGAATATTTGCTTTTGCGCAACCAGCCCGCCGATGTCCCCGTGGGCGGGGTCTTCCATCCCACCGAGGGCTTCGTCCGCCTGACGCTGCGGGGCGGCATGCCGAGTCTGACGGCGCACGGCCGCTTCGCCCAAGGGGCCATCCCCCAGGGAGCCATCCCCAGGGGGGGCCATCTCCCAGGGGGTCATCCCCCAAGGGGCCATCCCTCAGGGGGCCATCCCTCAGGGGGCCATGCCCGACCGGCTTGCCGCGCCGGAAGCCCGAGCGTGGCATCTTACGGCGAGCCGGCGGCCCTGGATCGGGGAGTTCACCTCCGTCGAACGTCCGATGACCCATGCGCCGGCCATAGGCAGCCGGCGCAACCGGTCCTCCGAGACGTGTCTGGTGCAGCCCCTTCTTCCGCCATCCCGTTCGGCCCCACCCCTCGCGGCACAGCCTCTCCTGGCGCCCGCCGCGTCCGCGCCGCATACTCGGCGGCGAAAGCGGACGGAGGGAAAACATGGCGTCACGACAGAAGCTTGAACACCGCGCCTTGGGCAAGGGCGGCCTGGCCGTTTCCGCGATCGGGCTGGGCTGCATGTCGCTTTCGGGCGTCTATGGCGCGGCCGACGACGCGGCGTCCGAGGACCTGATCCGCCATGCGATCGACCAGGGCGTCGACCACTTCGATTCCTCGGACATGTATGGCTGGGGCCATAACGAGCAACTGCTGGGGCGCGCGCTGAAAGGGCGGCGCGACCAGGTGGTGGTGGCGACCAAGTTCGGCCAGACCCAGCGGCCGGGCCAGTCCAACGGCGTCAACGGCCATCCCGACTACGTCCTGCAAGCCTGCGACGCCAGCCTCAAGCGGCTCGGCATCGACGTGATCGACCTCTATTACCAGCACCGGGTCGATCCCGACGTGCCGGTGGAGGAGACGGTCGGCGCCATGGCGCAGCTCGTGAAGCAGGGCAAGGTGCGCTTCCTGGGCTTGTCGGAGGCGGCGCCGGATCGGATCCGCCGCGCCCACGCGGTGCATCCGATCGCGGCCGTGCAGACCGAGTATTCGCTGCTGTACCGCGAGGAAGCCGAGGCGACCCGCAAGCTGACCACGGAGCTTGGCATCGGCTTCGTCGCCTATTCGCCGCTGGGGCGCGGGTTCCTGACCGGTGCGATCAAGACCTTCGCCGATGTCGACGGGCGGCGGTCGGCGCATCCGCGGTTCCAGGAGCAGAATTTCGACCGCAACCGTGCGCTGGTCGCCAAGATCGAGGAAATCGCCGCCGAGAAGGGCTGCACCCCGTCCCAGGTCACCCTGGCCTGGTTGCTGGCGCAGGGACCGGACGTGGTGGCGATCCCCGGCACGCGCTATCCCGCGCGGCTGGACGAGAACGTCGGTGCGCTGGCGGTGAAATTGGCGGCCGCCGACGTGGCCCGGATCTCCGCGGCCGTCCCGGCGGGGGCAGCGGCCGGGACGCGGTATCCCGCCGGCGGCATGGCGGGGGTGTTCATCTAGCGGGGGTTTCCGGCCTGCCCGGCCTGCCCCCGCCTGTCACGGCCGGCCTTGTACCGGCCGTCCGTGCCCGGCCGCGGAGGTTGCGCCAAAACCGTTGATGACAGGGTTGTCGTTGACCATGGGGCGTACGGGTCCTATCTGACCGGGACTCCCTGTCTTGCTCCTACCCCAGCCTGCATCCGCGGGTCTTTGGAAGGTTTTGATGTTAGGCTCCATCGCTCGCGCCATTCTTGGCTCATCCAACGAACGCGCCCTGAAGGGGTACCGGCGGCGCATCGCCGCCATCAATGCGTTGGAAGAGGATATGCGGCGCCTGCCGGACGACGCGCTGGCGAACCTGACCACCGAGTTCCGCAACCGCTATGCCCGCGGCGAGACCCTCGACGACCTCCTTCCCGAAGCCTTCGCCGCGGTGCGGGAGGCCGCTCGGCGGGTCCTGGGCCAGCGCCATTTCGACGTGCAGCTCGTCGGCGGGATGGTACTGCACGACGGCAAGATCGCCGAGATGAAGACCGGCGAGGGCAAGACCCTGGTCGCCACGCTGCCGGTCTACCTGAACGCGCTGACCGGCAAGGGCGTGCACGTCGTCACCGTCAACGACTACCTCGCCCGGCGCGACGGCGAATGGATGGGGCAGGTCTATCAGTTCCTGGGCCTGTCCGTCGGCGTCATCGTCCACGGCCAGGACGAGGAGACCAAGCGCGCCCAGTACGCCGCCGACATCACCTATGGCACGAACAACGAATTCGGCTTCGACTACCTGCGCGACAACATGAAGTTCCGGCTGGAGGACATGGTCCAGCGCGACTTCTATTTCGCCATCGTCGACGAGGTCGACAGCATCCTGATCGACGAAGCCCGCACGCCGCTGATCATCTCAGGCCCCGCCGAGGACAGCTCGGAGCTGTACAAGAGCGTCGACGTCGTCATCAAGGAGCTGGTCAAGGACAGCTCCACCTATGAAAAGGACGAGAAGTTCCGCACCGTGTTCCTGACCGAATCCGGCAGCGAGCAGGTGGAGGAGATGCTGAAGCAGGCCGGGTTGCTGACCGAGGGCAACCTGTACGACATCTTCAACGTCTCGGTCGTCCACCATGTGCAGCAGTCGCTGCGCGCCCACACGCTGTATGCGCGCGACGTCGATTATATCGTGCGTGACGACCAGGTGATCCTGATCGACGAGTTCACCGGCCGCATGATGCAGGGACGCCGCTTTTCGGAAGGACTGCACCAGGCGCTGGAAGCCAAGGAGCACGTGACCGTCCAGGCGGAAAACCAGACCCTGGCCTCCATTACCTTTCAGAACTATTTTCGCCTGTATCCGAAACTGGCCGGCATGACCGGCACGGCGATGACGGAAGCCGACGAGTTCGCCGAGATCTACAAGCTGGACGTTCTGGAGATCCCGACCAACGTCCCGGTCCAGCGCAAGGACGAGGATGACGAAGTCTACCGCACCGCGGCCGAGAAATACGAGGCGGTCGCGGCGCTGATCGAGGAGGCGCGCAAGGAGGGCCAGCCGGTGCTGGTCGGCACGACCTCGATCGAGAAGAGCGAGACCATCAGCAACCTGCTGAAGAAAAAGAAGATCCCTCACGCCGTGCTGAACGCCCGCTTCCACGAGCAGGAAGCCGAGATCGTCGCCCAGGCCGGCGCGCCGGGGGCCGTTACGATCGCAACCAACATGGCCGGCCGCGGCACCGACATCAAGCTGGGCGGCAACCTGGAGATGCGCCTGCGCAAGGAGCTGGCGAACATCCACGACGACGCCGAACGCGCGAAGCGCGAGGCGCAGATCAACGCCGAGATGGCCGCGGCGCACCAGAAGGTGAAGGACGCGGGCGGCCTGTTCGTGATCGGCACCGAACGCCACGAAAGCCGTCGCATCGACAACCAGTTGCGCGGCCGTTCGGGCCGCCAGGGCGACCCCGGCCGGTCCCGCTTCTTCCTGTCGCTGGAAGACGACCTGATGCGCATCTTCGGCTCCGACCGGATGGGCGGGATGCTGCAGCGCCTGGGCCTGAAGGAAGGCGAGGCCATCGTCCACCCCTGGATCAACCGCGCCCTGGAAAAGGCCCAGAAGAAGGTCGAGGCGCGCAACTTCGACACCCGCAAGAACGTCCTGAAATACGACGACGTGATGAATGCCCAGCGCAAGGAAGTCTATGCGCAGCGCAAGGAATACATGAAGGAGACGGACGTTTCGGAGACCGTTGCCGACATGCGTGCCGACGTGCTGGAGGCGATGGTCGCCCGCCGCGTGCCGGAGAAGGCGTTCTCGGAGCAATGGGAGCTGAAGGAGCTGGCGGACGACGCCGGCCGCGTCTTCAACCTGGCGCTGCCGATCGAGGACTGGGGCAAGGAAGAGGGCATCGACGAGACCGGCCTGCGCGAGCGGATCCAGAAGGCGGTCGACGAGATGATGGCGGCCAAGGCCGCCAACATGGGCCCCGAACTGATGCGGTTCATCGAGAAAAGCCTGCTGATCCAGACCCTCGATGCGGTGTGGAAGGAGCATCTCTACGCGCTCGATCACCTGCGCCAGGGCATCGGCCTGCGCGCCTATGGCCAGCGCGACCCGCTGAACGAATACAAGACCGAGGCCTTCATCCTGTTCAACACGCTGCTGGATGAGTTGAAGGAGCGGCTGACCTCATTGCTGTCGCGCGTCGAGTTGGCGCCCGAACGGCCGCTGGAGACGCCGGCGCCGGTGCGGATGATCGAGAGCCATGCCGAACCGGTGTCCGCCCTGGCCGACGTCGACGTGCTGGAGGCGCCGCCGATGAACGTGACGGCTCAGCCTTTGCGCACGCCGGTGATCGATCCGCGTGACGAGACGACATGGGCCTCGACGCCGCGCAACGCCCCGTGTCCCTGCGGGTCGGGGAAGAAGTTCAAGCATTGCCACGGCAAGATCGGCTGATCGCCGCTGCCCGAACCGTCACGGATCCGCGTGCGACGCAACCGGTTCAGTCGGGGCCGCCCCGCCCGTCGCCGGCAGCCTGGCGATCTCCCGCCGTCCAGATGAGGCAGCGGCTCGCAACGCCGTTGGATTGACGTAGCCTGCCGCCGCCTGGAATGCCGGTGACGGCAGGCCCGCACTTCCCTATGTCGTCGCCTCTCGCATTGCTGGCCGCGGCGAAACATGCTGCGCGGGAATGCGCCCGCGGCTGAGCGTCAGAGACAAGACCATCCCCACGACCAGCAGCGCGGAAGCGATACGAAAGGCCCAATCGAAACCACCGGTCACCTGGACGACATAGCCGGTCACGATCGGCGCGATCAGACCGCACGCGTTGCCGCCGAAGACCACGCAGCTCATTACCCGAGGTGCGTCGCGGGGATTCTCGGTCAAATCGTTCACCATCGTCAGGTTGAAGGCGCTGGCCGTGTTCGACGCCGTCACGACCACCGTTATGACCACCAGCAGCAAGGCCGTGTTCGTGATCATCGATGCGGTCAGCACAAGCAGTCCGAAAGCCATCATCGACACGACGTAATACCGGCGTCCCCCTGATCGGACCGCCGCCGGCGTCAGCAACTTGTCGCTGATCCGCGCAATCAACAATCCCAGCACCAGGGTGCCGAGATAAGGGATTGACGTGAACAGCCCCGTATCGAACACCGACAAATGCAGGGTCTTCTGCAGGTAGGTCGGCATCCAGGTCAGGAACAGATAACCCAGATAGACGATCGTCGCCTGGCTCAGCACCAACCCCCAGATCGTGGGAATGGAGAGGATGTGGAACAAGGAGGACTGTGCCGTATCCGCATCGATATCCTCGATGTCGCGGCCGTGACGTTCCGCCAGGATCTTCGCCCGTTCCCCGGCCGGAAGCCATGAAACGCGCTCCGGCGGACCGAACCAGACCACCCATGCTGCCAGCCAGATGAGGCCAAGTATTCCCAGGCAAATGAAGGCGGGACGCCAACCGAACTGGCTGACCAGCCACGCAACGAACACGGCGCCGACTGCCGGGCCTGCGACCGCGCCGCTGTTGAACAGGGTCGTGATCTGGCCGCGCTCGCCCTCTGGTATCCAATCTCGGATCACGCGAGCGCCTGCTGGGTAGCTGGTGGCTTCCCCGGCCCCCATGCACAGGCGACAGCCCAGGATGCTGCCCAGGTTCCACGTCAGGCCGGTCAGGGCGGTTGCCAGCGACCAAAGCGCCAGCCCGGCCCCCATGATCGTCTTGGAGCCGATCCTGTCCACGATCAGACCAATCGGGATCAGACAGATGACATAGGTCCACAGGAACGACGAAAACAAATAGCCCATTGCCACGGGCGAAAGCCCGAATTCAGCCGCGATCGGCTTGGCCGCGACCGAAAGCGCGACGCGGTCCATGTAGTTGATGACGACGACGGAAAATATAAGCAGCGCGACCCACCCGCGGCGATAACTCATCCCGTGTTTCCTTCCCGGTTCGCTATCAAAGCCTCCTTTGGCCTTTGGGGAGGCCGGAGGAAGGGCATCATGCCCCGCGTGCCCTCAATTGCCTATACGCGGGTCTGTCAGGGTTCGCCCCGCGGCCCCTGGTCTGGGCTTTACCGGCTTCGGTGCCGCGCCTCGGCCAATCCCCAGCCGAGCAGCAGGAACAGCCATCCGCCCATCGGCATGCTGGTGAAGGCCGAGGTGGACTGGATCGGCCATACCTGCGCGCAGACCACTGCGAAGAGCCCGGCCCGCAGCGGGTCTGAATCGCGGCCCAGCCCGCGGGCCAGCGGCACCAGCCAGGCGATGCCCATGGCGCTGAACAGCAGCAGGCCGATGAACCCGCCGTCATCCAGTGCCTGAAGGTAGTGGTTGTGCGGGTGGTGCCAGCAGATCTTCGCGCCGCCCCCGTCCGGCTGGCTGCCGTCGAAGGTCGGGCGGAAATATTGGGGACGCTGGCAGCCGGTCTCGAAGCCGTCGAACCCCATGCCGGTCACCGGGTTCCGGATACCGACCTCCCAGGCCCTGGCGTAGAGCTGCCCGTACGGCGACACGGCGAAGTGCTCGAGCTGGTTGGAGAACTTGTCCACCAGCCGGTAATAGGCATTGGGCGCCAGGACCGGCGAGGCGGCCAGCATCAGGCCCCCGACGACCGCGGCGGTCAGCACCACCGGCCGCAGCCGCCGCATCAGGCAGGCGACGATGACGAAAGCGAAGACCGTCAGCACCAGCGGCATGCGCTGGCCGATCATCACCATCAGCACGAGGCTCGCCGCCAGCAGCGCATAGGCGCCGACGGCGGGGCGCAGGCCCTTGCGGCTCAGCAGGGCGGCAACCGGCGGCACGACCGCGGGCGGGATGATCAAGGCCATCGGCGGACCTGCGCGAGGCTTGCCGAACGGGCCGGTCAGCACCCCCTCGGGGCCGGGCGGCCAGCCGATCAGGTTCCAGCCGATGGCGTATTGTACCACGCTGTTCAGCGCGATCCAGGCCACCGACGCGGCGATCAGCCCATACATCCAGCGCCGGGCCGGCCGGGAGCGCAGGACGAGGAACTCCATCGCCGCCACGAACACCAGGAACCGCACCGTCGTCACCGCTTGGACCAGGGAGCGCAAACCCCCTTCGCCCAGGTGGAGCGCGGGGATCGGGAGGGAACAGACGACGAGCCAGATCCACCAGGCCGCCGAGAACCAGAGCCAGCGGGCCTTCAGCCAGTCCCAGTCCCGCAGCAGCGCGGAACGGAGCAGGAAGCAGACATCCGCGATCGCGATGGCGACCTCGGCGATCCCATGCGCGTGCATCAGCAGCAGCGGCACTAGCAGGACGCAAACCAGCGCGGTCTGCTCCAGTCTGGGAATGAAACGAGTCCCGGTCGCGGCGATCATGGGCGGGGGTCATGCCAGCGGCCCACCTGCCTGACAAGGGTCGAGGGCGGCTGCCCGGGGTTGCTCGCTGCGACCGCTTGCCTCAACAGATCGTGCTTGCCAGCGCGTGCCCATCTCCGCATGACTGCCGCCATGGCTCCCGTTTTCGATCCCCAGGCCACCTGGCCGCTGCTGCGCCGTCTCTGGCGGGAGCAGGTGTCCCGCCACAAAGGCCGCGTCATCCTGGTGCTGGCGCTCAGCGGCGCCATGGCCGGCGCGACGGCGCTGTACCCGCTGGTGCTGCAATACGCCGGGAACCTGTACTCCAAGCAGGACTACCAGCTTGCCTACCAGATTCCGGTCCTGATCATCCTGGTCACGCTGCTGAAGGCGCTGACCTGGTATTTCCAGGCGACCCAGTCGCAGCAACTGGTCCTGCTGGTGATCCGCGGGATGCAGGAACGGATGTTCCGCCACCTGACCCGCACCGACCTGGCGCGGGTGGAGCGGGAGGCGCCGGCCCAGCTTGCCACCCGCTTCACCAGCGACGCCACCGCGATCGGCACCGCGCTGGGGCGTGTGGTCAACGGGGTCGCGGACGTGGTGACGGTGGTCGGACTGGTCGCCTCCATGATCTATATGGACTGGCTGCTCTCGGTGATCGCGGCGGTGCTGTATCCGGTGGCCGCCGTGCCGATCCAGAAGATCGGCAAGCGGGTGCGCAAGGCGTCTGGCGGCATGCAGGAGACGATGGGCGAGACCGCCGCGATCCTGAACGAAAGCTTCGCCCAGGCCCGCGTCGTCCGCGCCTATCGGCTGGAGGACGTCGAGACCGGCCGCGCCGACCGCGCCTTCGACAAGCTGTACCGCACCCTGCTGACCATCACGCGCAGCCGGGCAAGGGTGGATCCGGTGCTGGAGGTGCTGGGCGGGGTCGCGGTGGCGGGGGTCATCGCCTTCGAGGCGTGGCGGGCCAGCGTTTCCACCCACACGCTGGGCGATTTCGGCGCCTTCGTGGGGGCGCTGCTGCTGGCGGCGCGTCCGCTGCGTGCGCTGGGGTCGCTCAACGCGGCGCTGCAGGAGGGGCTGGCCGGCCTGTCGCGCGTGTTCGCGGTGATCGACGAGCAGCCCAAGGTGGTGGAGCGGCCCGGCGCGACGCCGCTGCCGGCCGGCCACGGGCATGTGGTGTTCGACCAGGTCGGCTTCGTCTACCCCGATGGCCGCGTCGGCCTCGAAAGCCTGAGCTTCGAGGCTCGGCCGGGTCAGACCGTGGCGCTGGTAGGTCCATCAGGGGGCGGCAAGTCGACGGCCCTGGCGCTGATCCCGCGCCTGCACGACGTCACGACCGGGGCGGTGACGATCGACGGCGCGGACCTGCGCAGCGTCACGCTGGCGAGCCTGCGCGACGCGATCGCCTATGTCGGGCAGGACGCGCTGCTGTTCGATGACACGGTGGCGGCGAATATCGGCATGGGCCACCCCGGCGCCGACCAGGCGGCGATCGAGGCGGCGGCCGAGGCGGCCTATGCCGCCGGGTTCATCCGCGAACTGCCCGAGGGCTACCAGACCCGCGTCGGTCCCGGCGGCCAGCGGCTCTCCGGCGGCCAGCGCCAGCGCGTCGCCCTGGCGCGTGCCTTGCTGCGCGATCCCAGGGTGCTGCTGCTGGACGAGGCGACCAGCGCGCTGGACGCCGAGTCCGAGGCCGCGGTGCAGGCCGCGCTGGCCCGGCTGCGGGCAGGGCGGACGACGATCATGATCGCGCACCGGCTGTCGACGGTGCGGGACGCCGATGTCGTGGTGGCGCTGCAGGCCGGGCGCGCGGTGGAGATCGGCACGCATGCCGACCTCATGGCGCAGGACGGGCTATACGCGCGGCTGGTGCGGACGCAGGCCTTCGCGGTGGCGGCTTGACGCATGATGACTTCGCTATCGCTCAGTCACCATGCTTCAGGTTCCTGTTTGAACGCGCGATTCAGACCTGCGGCGATTCCGCCTTCGGTCATCGCGCTCGAGGCCTGTTCCGACGGTCAGTGGACCGCGTCCCCGCAGATTTGCGTCCGCCGCATGATCCGACGGAACGGGCCCGCGTCGTGGACCGCCAGATGCTTGGTGCAGCGGTTGTCCCAGAACGCGATCGACCCGTTCGACCAGCGGAAGCGGCAGGTGAACTCCGGCCGGTTCCCGTGTTCCATCAGGTAGTCCAGCAGCGGCTTGCTTTCCGCCTCGGTCCAGCCCTCGAAACCGACCGTGTAGGAACGGTTGACGAACAGCAGCTTGCGGCCGGTTTCCGGATGGGTGCGCACCACGGGGTGGACGCTGATCGTTTCGCGCCAGTCGGCGTCCTCCCGCACCTTGGTTGACCGGTGCGCGTTCATCCCGGCCTGGGGGCCGGCGACCATCCGGTCGGTATGCACCGCCTTCAGTCCTTCGAGCGTGCGCTTCAGGCCGGGCGACAGGGTCTCATAGGCGAGATACTGGTTGGCGAACAGCGTATCCCCGCCATAGGGCGGCACGTCGATGGCATAGAGGATGGCGCCCATCGGCGGCTCCGCCACCATGGTGGTGTCGGTGTGCCAATCCTCGCCCACGATCTTCTTGTCGCCGGGTTCGCGGCGGATATCGACGATCTCGGGATCGGCGCTGACGCCGTTGTAGTTGGGGTGGATGAAGATCTCCCCGAAGCGGCGGGTGAAGGCCTTGTGCCGGTCAACGTCGAGCGTCTGGTCGCGGAAGAAGATCACGCCGTGATCCAGCAATGCCTGGCGGATCTGGCGGATCACGCTGTCGTCGAGGTCCTGCGCGACATCGACGCCACCGATCTCGGCCCCGAGCGCGCCGGCGATCGGCATGACTTCTATTTGGCTGTTTCGCATCGGCTTTTCCTCCTTGCCGGACGTTGGCCGCTGCTGGCGGACGGGTCAAGCGGAAGGGGGCTATATACGATACGTTGAAGTAACGAATAATCCGCAAAGCAGGATGGGGTGCTCCGTCATGATCCGCTGCCGACGCTTGGATGGCCGGGAGTAGCTTGGCCATGGCGCGAAGGGCCGAGGTCGATCTCGTCCAGTATTATTGATAAACATCACAAAGGCGGCGCGGGCGAACGTTTCCATTCCGATGCCGGTTTTTGCGCCTCTATCCGAGGAATGGTCGATCTCGTAACGGGTTCGTGAAGGCTTGTGCGGCCGAATTCGTTGCCGGTCTGACGGTCGGGACATGGGTTGCATGCAAACGCCCGCTTCCGGAACGGTATGATTCGTGTCGGGGCGGCGGATGGTGCAAAACAACACTTGACGGCGGCCCGGTCAGCGTGATTTCACTTGGTTATATAAATAATTCCGAGGGCGGACCAATGGCCATCGCGAAGCCAGCTTCGAAGTCCGACAAGAAAGCGGACGCGAAATCCGACGGTAAAGACAAGAAGAAAGGCGGACAAGACGCCATCATGCCGGTCGCCGACATGCGTGCCGTGCTGGCAATCGCGCGGCAGGGCGGCAACGCGACGGTGGCGTTCGCGCAGGACACGGACCATGAAGGCGTGATCCTGATGGATCGCCGCATCCGGCCGAAAAAGCTGCTGAAGGAACTGAAGGACAAGGCAGGCAAGGCCAGCATGCGCCTCGATGCGGGGGCGATGCGATTTGGCCGGATCCAGATCGGCGGATCGGGCCATGTCACCTTCGTAGTCAATCGCGACACGTCGCCCAACATGCGGCCGAAGCTGTTGGAGCATCTGAAACAGATCGGCTACAGCCACCTGCAGATCATGGTCGACCTCTCGCTGGAGGATGAGCCGGAGGATGAGGTCGGCGGTGAGGAAGGCGAGGCCCAAGGTGGTCAGCCGGCCGGCGGACCTGCGGACGGCCAGGCGTCGCAGCCTGCCGGCCCGAGCGCGGCCCAGCCCGCGGCAGAGGGGGGTGCTCAGCCGGCAGCGGCCGGTGCGGCCCAACCAGCGGCAGGCGGCGCCGCTCAGCCGGCAGCGGCCGGTGCGACCCAATCCGCGGCGGGGGGAACTCAGCCCGCCGGTGGCGCGGCGCAGCCTGCGGCGGCGGGGGCGGCCCAGCCCGCGGCGGGAGCGGCGCAGCCTGCGGCGGCAGGTGGTGCATCACAGCCGACCGCGCCTGCCGACCCTCGTGTCGCGGCCGAAATCACCGCGCTGACGAACACGCTGAACCAGTTGGCGCAGCAGATGCGTCTCGCGATCACCGCCAACCCGGTGCAGGAACGGTTCCTGAAGCCGGTCGCGCTGAAGGCCGCGCAGGCGCTGAAGGCCGGCGACGTCCGGACCGCGCGCGAAAGCATCGCATCGCTGACGGAACTTGTCGGCAAGCAGGGGGCCGCGCCATCGTCCGGCGCGGCGGCTGCCAATGGCGGCGCCGCGTCCCGTGGCGAGCCTGCATCCCAAAAGACCATTGCCAATGCTCGCGTCGCCTGGATCGCCACGCGGCAGAAGATCGAGACAGACCTCGACAAGCTGCACACCGCATTCGCCAGCGCGTTCAAGGGTCATCATATGGAAAACGACCTCACCGCCGTGTTCCGGCAGCGGGTCGACAGCGTGCTGGACACGCTTGACGATAACCTGGCGCATACGCTGAATGATTTGAACAACGCGAGCGATCCGGCGAACCGCGCGAAGCTGGTCGACAACGCCCATGACCTGATCGCGGGCTATATGCGTCATATCGACCAGGACGATACGATCAAGGAGCTGGACCAGAACCCGTTCGTAAAACTATCGATCCGTCAAACGATCGAAACGACGTTGGGTACGTTGTCCCGCGCGATCCGTTGACGAAGGGGAGCTTCGTCCGCTGGTATAGGGATGATTGTATAGACGCGGCACCACGTCCCGGTCGGACCGACCTCCACGGCCAGGTCGTGGATAGCCGGCGACAGCATCCTTGCTTTGCACCGGCCCCGCGGTCAGGTCGCCTCGGGCATGCGTCGCCGGCCTTGAGGCACCTGCACCATCGCGGCAGCCGACATCGTCGGTCCGGCTCCGGCCGGACCCGGTTGTACCCCGAATGCCGGCCCCGTGTGAAATCGAGGTGACAATCGCGCGGCAAAAAGGCAAGCTGTCGGCGTGAACGTTCTGGCGCCTCCCAAGTCCCGGCTGCTGATCGAGGTCGTGCACGACCTGGTCTGCCCGTGGTGCTACCTGGGGGTCCGCCGGCTGATGCGCACGCTGCGCCGGCGGCCGGATATCGGCTTCGACCTCGTCTGGCGCCCGTTCCTGCTGAACCCCGACATGCCGCGATCCGGCATGTCCCGCCCCGACTATGTCGTCCGCAAATTCGGCGGGGAAGACCGCGCGCGGCGGCTCTACGCCACGATCTCGGAGGTCGGGCGCGCCGAGGGGCTGGCGTTCCGGTTCGATCGGATCCGCCGCACGCCGTCCTCGGTCGATGCCCATCGGCTGGTGCGTTTCGCCGCCGGTTACGGCTGCGCGACCGACGTGGTGGAGGCGCTGTTCGCCGCGCATTTCAGCGACGGGCACGATATCGGCGATCACGGGGTGCTGACGGAGGTCGCCGCGGCCTGCGGGATGGAGGCGCAGGAGGTCCGGCGTTTCCTGGCTTCCGACCGGGAAACCGAGGCCGTGCATACCGAGAATCTGCGGGCGCATCGGCTGGGGATCAACGGCGTGCCCTGCTTCGTCATCGACGGCGCGCACGCCATCGCCGGCGCGCAGGAGCCCGAGGTGATCGAGCGCCTGCTCGACATCGCCGCGGTGGACCTCGCGCGGTTCTAGGACCCGCTTCGGGGCGTGCTTCTGGACGAACCGGCGCCCCCTGCCTACGATCGGGCCAGTCAGCAACATCGGAAACGCCAGAATGTCGCCAGAAATCGTCGCCCAGCTTGCTCCGCACGGCGTGCTCCGCGCGGGTATCAACATGTCCAATTTCCTGCTGGTGACGGGCCGCACGCCGTCCGGGGACCCGCAGGGCGTGTCTCCCTCGATGGCCGCGGCGATCGCCGCGAAGCTGGGCGTGCCGGTCAAATACGTGCCGTTCCCGAAGCCGGGTGAACTGGCGGACCAGGCAGGGAAGGACGTGTGGGACATCGGGCTGATCGGCGCCGAACCCGCGCGCGCCGAGAAGATCGCCTTCACCGCCGCCTATGCCGAGATCGAGGCAACCTATCTGGTGCCCGCCGGCTCGCCGCTGAAGACGATCGCCGATGTGGACAAGCCGGGGGTGAAGATCGCGGTGACGGCGCGGTCGGCGTATGATCTTTGGCTGGAACGGAACATCAAGCACGCCACGCTGGTGCGGACCGACAGCCTGGATTCGGCGTTCGATCGTTTCTTGACCGAGAAAATGGACGCGCTGGCCGGCTTGCGGCCGCGCCTGCTGACGGACGTCACCAAGGCGCCGGGGGCCGTGATCCTGGACGGCCAGTTCACCGCCGTGCAGCAGGCGGTCGGCACGGCGAAGGCAAACACGGTGGCGGCCGCGTGGCTGCATGACTTCGTCGAGGAGGCGAAGGCCTCGGGCCTGGTGGCGAAGTTCATCGAACAGCACAAGGTGAAGGGGCTGTCGGTCGCGCCTCCGGG
>NZ_DASZTJ010000218.1:0-43737 GCF_035548235.1 Rhodopila sp. | reverse complement strand
GCGTGCAGCGCATGCAGCGTCAGCAGGCCGGGGTCGCCAGGACCGGCGCCGACCAGCCAGACCGAGCCGGGGTCGAAGCTTGGGGCGATGAGGGTAGGGGGCAACATGGCGAGACGGCGATGTCCTAAAGAACTTGGACGTCTAGGAGGATATTTTTCTATTTCATGCAAGATATGGCTTAAAAATAAGATAAACTAACTCTTTCGGACGAAAATCGGGGAGAGGCATGCTGTCTTGACCCCTGGGGGAGAAACATCCAACTCGATGCTCGAGAAGCTGACGCCGGCCGCGCGGTCTGCGCTATATCCCCCAGATGACTCCCGCCGCCCGTATCGCCGCCGCCATCGACCTGCTCGACGCCATCCAGGGTGCGCCGAACCGTCCCGCCGACGCCGTCGCCAGCGATTTCTTCCGGTCTCGTCGCTATATCGGCTCCGGCGACCGCCGAGCGGTGTCTGAACGGGTGTGGGCGGTGCTCCGGGCTCGGCGGCGGATCGGATGGTGGCTGGACGATGCGCCGGAAACGCCGCGGCTGCTGGTCGGTGCCTCGCTCTTGCTGGAGGGTTGGACTCGCGACGGCGTCGCCCAGGCGTTCTCGGGCGGCCGGTTCGCTCCGCCGGCGCTCGACCGTGCCGAAGCCACTGCCCTAGGGCGGATCGAGGGCCATACGCTCGACCATCCGAACATGCCGGACGCGGTTCGGCTGGAAGTTCCCGACTGGCTGCTGCCGTCGCTGCGCGCCCGGTTCGGCGACGCGCTGTCGGCCGAGATGGCGGCGATGGGCCAGCCCGCCACGCTCGACCTTCGCGCCAACCTGTTGAAGACGACGCGGGACAAGGCCCAGGCTGCCCTGGCCGCCGAGGGGTGGGAGGCGCGGCCGACCCCGCTCTCGCCGTGGGGGCTGCGCATCCAGGGGCGGCGGCCCGTGACAGACGGGCCGGCGTTCCAGTCTGGCCTGGTGGAGATCCAGGACGAGGGCAGTCAACTCATCGCGGCGATGGTCGGGGCGGCGCCCGGCATGCGCGTCGCGGACTGGTGCGCCGGGGCAGGGGGCAAGACGCTGGCGCTGGCGGCGGTGATGCAGAACAAGGGGCAGATCGTGGCCTGCGACGTCTCCGCCCCGCGGCTGGAGGGCGCGGTCCGCCGCCTGCGCCGGGCCGGGGTGCACAATGTCGAGCGGCATCTGACCGAAACCGGCGACAAATGGCTGAAGCGTCGCGCCGGCAGCTTCGACCGCGTGCTGGTGGACGCCCCCTGCACCGGCACCGGCACCTGGCGCCGCAATCCCGACGCCCGGCTGCAGCTTACGCCGAAGGATCTTGCGGAGTTGCTGGAAAAGCAGGGAAAGATACTCGACATCGCGCAAACACTGGTTCGCAAGGGCGGCCGTTTGGTTTACGCTACCTGTTCAGTGCTGGAAGAGGAAAACGAGGACCAAGTGAGGGGCTTCCTGCTACGTCATCCTGATTTCGCGGTGGTGCCGCTCGCGCACGCCTGGCCATTTGAGACGCCTGTCCCCGTGTCGGGTGAATTCCTGGCCCTGACACCGGCGCGGCATGGCACGGACGGGTTCTTCGCCGCGGTGCTGGAGCGGGCGGCATGATCTCGTTGCGCAAGGCCAGGGTCGCGGATGCCATCGCCATCGGGGCCGTGCATGTCGCGGCGTGGCGGAACACCTATCCGGGGATCCTGCCGGACTCCTATCTGGCGAACCTCTCCGTTTCCCGTCAGGCGGCGCATTACGACGCAGCGATCCGCGGCGGCACCGGGGTCGTGGTGGCGACGGCATCGGGCACCGACGTGCCGCTGGGCAGCGGGCCGCGGATCGTCGGCTTCGCCACCGCAGGGCGGGCGCGTCATGCCGAAGTCGGCGGACGACGGCTGGCCGAGGGCGAGGTCGAGACGCTTTACGTCCTGGATGACTGGCGCGATCGCGGCGTCGGCCGGCGGCTGATGCGCGCGGCAGCGGGGCATCTGGTGGAGATCGGGTGCAAGTCGGCGTTCCTGTGGGTCCTGCGGGACAACCCCAGCCGGTGGTTCTATCAGCGGCTGGGGGGCAAGCCGGTGGCGGAAACGTTCACGCAGATCGCCGGGCAGAAGATTTCCCAGACGGCGTTCGTGTGGGACCCGATCGAGCAATTGCTGGCGGCCTCGCCGCAAGCGTCGTAGGCCGCGCCGGCATTCCTCTCAACATGGCGTAGTGGGCCGAAGTCTTCCGTCGAGGCGTGCATTGTCGGCGGAGGGATCAGGCATGAATGGCGGCCCTGTGGCCGCCATGACGGAAGAGGCATAGGGCCTGCAATCGTCTATCGGGCGCTTCATGGGCTTTCCTGCTATCGACCCGCTGATCCCACGTCGTGACCGGCGCAAAGCCGATCACGGCGTGGGATCTCTTGCCGGCTTCCGTTTGGGCGTATGCGTCCCTGGTTGCCAGCTTCCACCATTCGCTATATCCGTTTCAATATAGGGGAATAGGCGAGGTCGGAATGAAACAGTTTCACAACACATCGTGGTTGGCAGATTTTTACCAAGGCGAAGAATTCCTTGGCGGTGTGCTCTCCTATTTCGGCATCCCCTTTGCCCCGGTCTATGTCGGCGGCGATATCGGGTTGCCCGGACTCTACAATATCCCGGATGTCACGCCGGTCACCACGTTGTCCGTCACCTATAAGGCTGCCGGGATCCCGGTCAGCGACACCTATAGCGGCACGACCCTGTGGAATCTTCTGCAGACGGCCGGCGGCGTTGAAACGACGAGCGCTAAGAACGACATCCTGAACAAATACGTTATCGCTACCGGGTCCGACGGGTACACGGCGGTTTATGCCATGGGTGAGATGGACCCCGCGTTCGGCAACCAGCCCATCACCATCGCGTCCTCCGATACGGCCGGGCAACTGGGACCCCATGGGGCGGATGGGCTGAGCCGCGTGGTGGTACCCGGCGATATCGCCGGCGGCCGTTACGTATCCGACCTGGTGAGCTTGACGGTCGACTCCCTGCCGGAGCCGGGTTCGACCGGAAGCGGTGGGTATGCCGCTTCGGCCACGCTGGCCGGCGCGGTGGCCGATCCGATGGTCATTACACCTGAGACCTTATCGGCGCTGAATCAATCGCAGAAGGTGACGGCGACCTATATCTCGGGTTCCGGGTCCACGACGGATACCTATACCGGCGTATCGCTTTGGAATCTGATCCAGGATGCAGGCCTGTTGGCCGATCCGTCCGTCAAGAACGACCTGCTGCATTTCGGCGTGGTCGCAACGGGCAGCGACGGTTACCGAGCATTGTTTTCCTTGGGAGAGATCGATCCTCAGTTCGGCAACCAGCAGGACCTGGTGGCCTATGCCGACCAGAAGGGCCAGCTTGGTCCGGGCGGCAGCGATGGCGCCTTGCGGATCGTGGTGCCGGGCGACGGGGCCGGCGGGCGTTACGTTTCCAACCTGACGAACCTGCAGGTCGTGGACCTCGTGCACGGCCACGTGGCCTGATCGCTTCTTCGCCGCAAATCGCCGCTCGAGGCTTCGACCTTGGTGCCAGATCGCGACCGGATGATCCGGCCGTGGTCTGGCCTTTCGGCGGTCCCACGTCCGAGGTCGCCGCGTCGCCGCGGCAACCCCGGGTGGTCGAGTTCTAAGGCATGATGACTTCGCTTTCGCTCACTCATCATGCTTTCGGTATTTGTTTGATCGCGCGATTCAGACCTGCGGCGGCTGCCGCCGCAGGTCATCGCGTTCTAGGCGGGCATCTCAGCGCGGATGACCTCTAGCTCGGCGGTCATGACCTTGCCTTTCGTTTCGGGACCCAGGAACACCGCGATGATCAGACCGACGAGCGACCCCATGGTGCCGATCATCATCGGCGCGGCGAATCCCATGTTCCGCTCGATGGCGAAGTAGGATATGGCCGGTGCGACGAAGGCCCCCCAGACCGCGCCCTGGTGATAGACAAAGCCCGCCGCCGAGGCTCGGACCTCGGTGGGGAACCGCTCAGACAGCCAGGCCGGATTCAGGGCATCCTTCCCGCCGACGAAACATGCCTGCAGCAGGAAGCCGCAGGTGATCCAGACCGGATCGACGGACATAAGGTATAGCGGCACGAGGAAAAGCCCGATACTGCAGGGAATGATCAGTCCCCAGCGACGTCCAACCCGCTCCGAGACCAGGCCCCAGAAGCTGCACGCGAAAAACACCAGGATGTTGCCCCAGAATCCAGGTACTGCCACCATTTTCGGTGTCCAGGCCAGCTCTTTCTGCAGATAGGTCGCGAAGAGCGCCCAGATCGAATAGTAGACGCAGAAATTGGCCGCCATCCAGACGCAACCCGTGATGGTATTCCACAGGTATTTCCGCTTGAAGATCGCGAACAGCGGCAACGTCACTTGGTTGTTTGTGTCGTTCTGGATTTTCTTGTTTTCTGCCCATACCGCCGGCTCCTTGACGTAGAAGCGGATCCAGACGCAGGCCAGTGCCGGCAGCACGCCCAGGATCAACATGCCGCGCCAACCATAACCGTGACCCATGCGTTCGAACGGCTCGTAGAGGAACGCGTAGGCAAGGTAGGACAAGGCGAAGCCGATGCCCCACGATCCCTGTAAAACGCCGGACATGAAGCCGCGGGAACGGGCTGGCCAGGACTCCATGGCCAGCGCGGCGCCCGCGGGCCATTCCGCACCCATTCCGATGCCAAGCAATGCCCGGAAGAAGAACAGGAAGGCGAAGCTGGGCGAGAAACCGGCCAGAAGGTTGCAAACCGAGTACCATAGGATGGAGATCATCAATGGCGCCTTGCGGCCCAGGCGGTCGGCGAGCCAGCCGGATGTCGTCGCGCCGGCCAAGCGCATGATCAGCGTGATCGTGAATACCGCGGTAACTTCTGTCAGCGGTATCCCATAGTATTGGGAGATCGGAAGCATGATCAGAAGAAAAACAGTGAAGTCAAACGCATCGAGCGTCCAACCTAACCAGGCAGCAAAATAGGCGTACCATTGGTCTTTTGTTGGTTCTTTCCACCACGGAACGTTTTCCGGAATCGGGATCGTACCAGTTCCAGTACCAGACATTGCTTGAGTCTCCCTGTTTATTATTTTCCGAATGAAATTCGATCATCCGGCATCTATTTTAATAGACTGTTCAACGGGGCGACGCAATATTTATTTATACTACCGGACGTTGACTTGACCCGCTCCGCCATGGCCGGGCGTCGCGGAATCTGCGGAGATCTGTATTGATCCGGTTCAGAAATATTGCGCTCCACCAGCAATCTCTTGATCGGAGGTTACGGCGCTGGTTCAGAGCAGTTTCACGCTCGTTCGAGGCTTGGCCCCGTATCCGCCGGTGGCGGTCCCCCATGCGATATGGGTCCACGGCAGCGACCGTCGCTTACAGCATCTTTCCCTGAAGGAACCCCAGCGCCGGTACCGGCCGCCAGCCGCGCGGCAGTTCCGCGCGTTTGATCGGCTTCACCATGTACGCCGGCACCGGCTGCTTCGACGTCCGCAGGAAATGCGCATAGGCCTTCACCTGCTGTTCCCGCCATGCCTGGTCGGCGAGCGCCGCCATCCGGCTGCTGAAAACCTCGGCCACTCGCGACGTTCGGCCGATCAAGGCCACCACGGCCCATAGCGTGTCGTCGCGGTAGGCGCTCAGGTTCACCGGATCGGCCATGCCAGAAAGCTGGCTTCCCGAACACGCCTTGGCAAGATTTTTCCGCAGCAGTCCCGGTCGGACCGGCCGCCGCTCTCGACGTTCCCGTCGCGCCGGGCTTAACTGATCCGCAAAACCAAAGGGGAGACGCCGACATGAGCGGAGAGAACTGCCTCGCGGGCCTGAAAATCCTCGACCTGACGCAATTCGAGGCGGGGCCGTCCTGCACCGAGGCCCTGGCCTGGATGGGCGCCGACGTGGTCAAGGTCGAAAACCCGGGCTCCGGTGATCCCGGGCGCTCGGTCGGCGGGAAATCCGACAAGGATTCCAACTATTTCCTGCAATACAATTCCAACAAGCGGTCGATCGCCGTCAATCTCAAGGACCCGCGTGGGCTGGAGATCGTCAAGGACCTCGCCCGCCATGCGGACGTGATGATCGAGAACTTCGCCCCCGGCGCGATCGAGCGCCTGGGCCTGGGCTACGACGTCGTAAAGGCCATCAACCCGGCGATCATCTACTGCCAGGTCAAGGGGTTCGGCAGCGGCAGCCCGCATGAGAAGAACCTCGCTTTCGATATGATCGCCCAGGCCTGCGGCGGACTGATGTCGATCACCGGTGAGGAGGACGGCCCGCCCTGCAAGCCCGGCGCGACGATCGGCGACACGGGGACGGGGATGCTGATGGCGATCTCCATCCTGGGCGCCTACGTTCGGCGCCTGCGGACCGGCCAGGGCGAGCACCTGCAGGTCGCCATGCAGGACGCCATCCTGCACTATATCCGCAACGCCTTCGCCTATATGGAGCGGTCGGGCGGCAAGCCCGCCCCGCGCGCCGGGTCGAAGACCGTGGGCGGCGGCTTCCCGCCGATCGGAGTCTATCCGTGCAAGGGCGGCGGGCCGAACGATTACGTCTACATCTACACCTCCGCGGCCAATCCGGAGCACTGGACCCGGCTGCTGAAGGTCATGGGCCGCGAGGACCTGATCGGCGACACGCGGTTCGGCACACCCGCCGCCCGAGCCGAACACCGGCAGGAGGTGGACGAGATCGTCTCCGCCTGGACCCGCCAGCACGACAAGAACACTGCCATGAACCTCGTCGGCAGCGCCACGATCCCCGCCGGGGCGGTGCTCGATACACGGGAACTGGCTGACGATCCGACCTTCCAGCAACGCGGCATCCGCCAGCCGATGGCGCATCCAACCTATGGCGAATACGTCATGAGCGGCTGGCCCGTCCGCTTCGGCGGCGCCCCGCCGTCCGTCGGTCCGGCGCCGCTGCTGGGCCAGCACGGGACCGAGGTCCTGTCGGACTGGCTCGACTACGACAACGGCCGGATCTCCGGCCTGCGCGATGCCAAGGTGCTGGGCTGATGGCGCACCAGTTCTGCACCGTCCAGGACGAGGGGCGGCTGCGTATCGTCACCCTCAACCGGCCGGAGGTGCTGAATGCGCTGCATGCCGACGCGAATGACGAACTTGCCGCCGTGTGGGACGAGTTCGCCGCGCGCGACGACCTGTGGGTGGGCATCGTCACCGGGGCCGGGCCACGGGCGTTCTCGGCCGGCAACGACCTGAAAGTGCAGGCGGCGGGCAAGCGCCGGCCGAACGGTCCGAACGGGTTCGCCGGACTGTGCCACCGCTTCGGCATGACCAAGCCGCTGATTGCCGCGGTCAATGGCGTCGCCATGGGCGGCGGGTTCGAAACGGCACTGGCGTGCGACATCATCGTCGCCGCCGAGAATGCGATCTTCGCCCTGCCGGAACCGCGCGTCGGGTTGATCGCCGGCGGTGGCGGCGTGCATCGCCTGCCGCGCTCCATCCCGATCAAGAAGGCGATGGGCATGATCCTCACCGGCCGCCGTGTCTCTGCCCGCGAAGGCTTCGAACTCGGTTTCGTCACCGAGGTGGTGCCGGAAGGCCACGCGCTGGAGGCAGCGAAGCGCTGGGCCGGGATGATCCTGGAATGCTCGCCGAAAGCGGTGCGCGCGTCGAAGCAGGCGGCCTATCAGGGGATGGACCTGCCCACGCTGGAGCAGGCGATGCGCACGGTGTTCCCTGCGCAGCAGGAGAACATCGACAGCCAGGACTACATCGAAGGGCCGCGTGCCTTCGCCGAGAAGCGCAAGCCGGATTGGAAGAACCGGTAGTGCGTTGCCGCAGGGGCGACCCCGAAAGGGGCGCAGGAAAGGGACTTGCAGGGCAGTGGTTGTTTTTTCACAAACCAAACGGTCGGGACATGCGTTAAAGTGGCGGCGTTGCACGGGAGGGTAGGCGAGATGGGTCCGGTCAGCATGGAACGCAGCGGCGCCGGCCGGGCGATCTGGATGGCGTTGATCGTGGTGGCGGGCGCAGGGTTGAGCCTGTTCTACGCCTGCGCGACGCCGTTCGCCGCACTGGCGACCCTGGCGGCGCTGAAGACCGACCGGCGCGACACCGCGCTGGTCGTGGGCCTCGTCTGGCTGGCGAACCAGGTCATCGGATACGGGTTCCTGCATTATCCGCACGACCTTGTTTCCATCGTCTGGGGTCTGGCGATCGGCGTGGCAGCGGGGACGGCCCTGTTGGCGGCGATCGCGCTGGCGCCGCGCCGGCCGGGGCCGTTCGGTGTCAGCCTGCCCTTCGTCGGGGCGTTCACGGCGTACGAGTTCGTGCTCTACCTGGCCAGCTTCGCCCTGCCGACCGAGGACGGGGCCTTTGCGCTTTCCGTCGTGAAGCAGATTTTCGTCGTCAACGCGGTCGTGCTGGTGGCGTTGGTCCTGCTGCATTGGCTGGCGACCGCGGTCGGGCTGCTGACGACGCATCATCCCGACGACGATCAAAACCATCTCGGCTCCGCCCTGCCGGCCCGCTGATCCCTCCTGCCTACCACTTGGCTGACCGGACAACTCACGACCGCTTCCCTCCTGACGCGATCAGGTCCAAAACGGCGCCGCGCCGCTCGCCGGGACGCGGGTCGGACAGGAGGTTTTGATATGCCAAGCTATGATTTCGTCACCGTCGACGTCTTCACCAAGGCACGCTTCGGCGGCAATCCGCTCGCTGTGTTCCCCAACGCCGCCGGGCTGAGCGATGAGCAGATGCAGGCCATCGCCATGGAGTTCAACCTTTCCGAGACGACCTTCGTCCTGCCGCCCACCAATCCGCGCAACCACGCCCGCGTGCGCATCTTCACCACAAGGACCGAGTTGCCCTTCGCCGGCCATCCGAATGTCGGCACCGGCTATGTGTTGGCGACCCAGGACCCCAACCCGCCGGAGCACTACACGTTCGAGGAGATCGCCGGCCCCGTGCGCGTGCACGTGCAGCGTGATGCCATGGGAGCGATCGAGGGCTCGCGCGTTTCGGCGCCGCATTCGCTGAACATCGATGTCGCCGCCCCCACCGCGGTCGTCGCCGCCTGCGCCAGCCTGACGGAGAGTGATATCGTCACGACCTCGCACGATCCGCTGGTCGCTTCGGTCGGCACCCCGTTCGTCATCGCCGAGGTGGTTTCGCCGCAGGTGCTGGCCAGCGCCCGTCCGGACCTGACGGCTTTTCGTCACCACGCACACGCCCATCCCGAGCTGGGGGACCTAAAGCTGCTGCTCTATACTCGCAGGGGAGAGACGCTGACGCATCTGCGCACGCGGATGTTCGCGCCTTTGACCGGCGTGTTGGAGGACCCAGCGACCGGCAGTGCCAACGCCGCGCTGGCGGCACTGCTGGTGTCGCTGGCGCCGGGGGACAACGTGGACCTCCATTTCGAGATCGAGCAAGGCATCGAAATGGGCCGTCCCAGCCTGATTATCGCCTCTGGGCGGAAGACGGCCGAGGGTCCGGTGGAGGCCAGCGTCGCCGGGACCTGCGTGCCGGTGATGCGGGGAACGCTGACGATCTGACGCTCGCTTCGCAGCGGGTCGATCCGCCAACGTCGTGAGCGTAGAGGGCTGCGTCGCTCTCCTAGCGGGATCGGCGTCGACACACTGTCGCTGGCGAGCGAACCGGTCCTGGCTTCGCGGCGTTCAGCCGTATCATGACCCGAAGGTGTTTCCCGTCCGCTCGGCATTGCTCTAAAGCCCGGCAATCGGGTTTTGGCGAGGATTGCGGATGCGACATGCTGGCATGGCGACCCGGGTCGCCCTGGCGATCGGCTCCATGGCGATCGGTCCCTTGGCGATCGGTCCCTGGGCGATCGGCCTATGTCTCGGTTTGGGATGGCCAGGCGCCTTGATGGCCGCCGAGGTCAAGCCCTCGGTTCAGCAGGTGTCTCCGGACGCGGCGGAACCGATCCTCGGGCGTAACGTCATCGACCCCTCCGGGAAATCCATTGGGCGCCTGGTGGATGTACTGGTGGATGCGCTCGGCAAGCCCGAGGCCGCCGTGATCGACTTCGGCGGCTTCATGGGGGTCGGGAACCGCAAGGTGGCGGTACAGTGGAGTGCCCTCCGCTTCAATCCCGGCGACAGCAGCCACGGCATCCTGCTGGAAATGACCCCGGACGCCATCAAAGCAGCACCCGAATATCGGAGCCCGAGCAAGCCGGCGCCGGTGGTGACGTCATCAACGCCCGAGGAAGAGACGCCAGCGAAGGCAGAACCGGCTGCCACCCCTCCCGTGCCGGTATCGCCAACCAACGGTCCGGCGCCGTTGGTCAACAGTCCGGCGCCGCCCGGCAACAATGCACCACCGCCTGTCGGCAGTTCGCTGCCGCCCGGCAACAATGCGGCGCCGCCTGTCGGCAGTTCGCTGCTGCCCGGCAACAATGCGACGCCGCCTGCCAGCAACTCGGCGTCACCCGGTAACAATGGAATGCCACTTTCCGCCAGTCCGACACCGCCCGCCACCAAGTCGGCGCCGTCGGCCGGTAGTCCGACATCGTCCACCGCCGGTCCGACACCGCCGGCGAGCGGTTCGGCTCCGCCGGCCGGGGGATCTTCCGGGACGTCAGCCGGGCCGTACCCGCCTAACCCTCCGGCCGGCGCCCCATCGGCTCCACCGTCGGTCGCGACACCTCCCGCCTCCGGCGCGACGCCGCCAGCCGGCGCGGGCGCCCAAGGGGGGACCGGTCGATAGATGGGGTCAGCGTGTCAATGACGTTGGCAGGACGGCTCCGGTCGGACCGCCGAGCGCACCGGGCCCTCGATCTGGTCAATTTCTTTCTCGCCGATGCGCAGACCGGCTTTGGGCCGTTCGTGTCGGTCTACCTGACCACGCATCGTTGGACCCAGGTCGATATCGGCTTCATCCTGACACTGGGGACGATCACCTCCCTCGTCAGCCAGTTGCCTGCCGGCGCGCTGGTCGACGCCGCGCGCAACAAGCGCCTGGTGGCGAGCTGGGCCTTGGGCGGGATCATCATTGCCGCCCTGTTGCTGGCGGTGCTTCCGACGCAGTTCCCGGTGATGGTCGCGCAGATCCTGCACGGGCTGGCCAGTTGCGTGATCACCCCGGCGATCGCGGCGATCAGCCTCCGCATGGCCGGCCATGCCGGACTGGGCGAGCGGCTGGGACGGAATGCGCGGTTCGCCTCGATCGGCAACGGCGTTGCGGCGGCGGTGATGGGCGCAGGCGGGGCGTATCTGTCGCCCCGGTTCGTGTTTTTCCTGACCGCGGCGCTGTGCGTTCCGGCGCTGGCCGCGCTGTGGGCAATCGGACCTGGCGAGCACGCCCGCATGCAGACCACCAGTCGGGTGCTGGACTGGGCGGGGTTGAAGCGGCTGCTGATGGATCGCCGGCTGTTGGTGTTTTGGGTATGCGTGATGCTGTTCCACCTGTCCAACGCGGCGATGTTGCCGTTGGCAGGATCGGCGGTGACCATGCGTGCCGGCGATTTCGCGACGGTGATCATCGCCGCCTGCATCGTCGGTCCCCAGGCGGTGGTGGCCCTGATGTCGCCCTGGGTCGGCCGGGTAGCGGGGGCGACCGGACGAAGGCGGATCCTGCTGTTGGGATGGGCGGCGCTGCCGGTGCGGGGGCTGATGCTGGCGGTGCTGCCCGGCGCCTGGCCGCTGGTGGTGGCGCAGGCGGTCAGCGGCATCAGCGCGGCGGCGTTTGGCGTCGCGCTGCCGCTTCTGGCCTCGGACCTGACGGTTGGGAGCTCCCATTTCAACCTGTGCATGGGAATCCTGGCGCTGGGCATGTTCGTCGGGGCAGGCATCAGCACCACGGTGGCGGGGGAGGTCGCGGACACGGCCGGCGTTCCGGCGGCATTCCTGCTGCTGGCGGCGATCGGCCTGGTGGGGTTCCTGGTGGTCTGGAAGCTGATGCCGGAAACGCGACCCGAAGAGCAGTGATCCCTCGCGGCCCGGTCCCCATGCCGTGATCGCTGGCATCGCCCCCAAATAGAAAGCCGCAAAGTCAGCGCGTTGCCAAATTGAATCGCGGCTTTTTGTCAGCGATCCCAATCGCGATCGCGTGTTTTCGTTGCCACCCGTCACCGTCAGGGCCGTTTCCCGGCGCATGATAAAGCACCAGACTGAAAATGACCTGCTCGCCGCCCTTTCCGACGCCGAGTGGGGCCATGTCCGTCCTGCCCTGGAGCCGGTCACGCTTCGCCAAGGCGAGGTGGTGGCGCACGCCGAGGAGACGCTGCATCACGTCTACTTCCCGACCGCGGGCGTCGTCTCCAACATCGCCTCGTTCGAGAACGGTGAGACCGTTGAGGTCGCCCAGGTCGGCACCGACGGTCTGGTCGATGTCGGGGCGGTGCTGGGCGGCCGCAACGCGATCGGGCGTCATGTCGTGCAGATCGCCGGGTCGGCCCTGCGGATGGAGGCCAAGGCGTTCCGCCGGTGGCAGGAACGGACACCGCGAGTTCATGGCATCCTGTCGCGCTATGCGCGGGCCTTCATGACTCAAACCCTTCAGATATCGGCCTGTAATGCGCTGCATTCCGTGGATCAGCGGGTCGCCCGCTGGCTGCTGATGAGCGACGATATCAGCGGCCGAGCGCCGATCGCCCTGACCCAGCAATCGGTCGGCGACATGCTGGGCACCAGCCGTGCCGCCGTCAGCGCCGTCGCTCGGAAGTTCCAGCGGGCCGGGCTGATCCGCTACAGCCGGGGCATGATCACGATCCTGGATCGGGACGCCCTGATGCGAGCGTCGTGCGAATGCTATCAGGCGATCCGCGCCAGGCATGCCGGCGGTTCCGTCCCGCGCGGTCCGGCTGAACACGGGGATAGGAATTAAATTCCTCTATGTCAAAAACTCTACATACGAGCCTTTGCTCCCGTTCTAAAAACGGCGGTCGCCAACTGGTGAGAGGCTCATGGCTAACGGAGGGGGGCCGGACGACGGGTCGGAGCGAAAACCGCCCGCCGAAAATGGCTACATTGGATATCGATGCTATTTCATCGTCGAAGGGCATATCAGGAGACGGATCGAACTACAGGCGAGCGACGACAGCGAGGCGATCCGCCAGTCGCGGGCGCAGCTCGACCAGTCGCCCTATCAGATGGCCGAGGTCTGGTGCCTGAACCGGAAGATCGACGTGATCGGCCGATCGGGCGACTGACGCCGGGGACGACACTCTCGCGCCTATGCGCCGCGCGAGAATATGACCGTCAGACGGAAATCTGCTCCAGCACCGCGCGCGACTGGCGGATTCCCCCGTAACGGATCAGCAGGGCCGGCAGCAACGATCCGGGGACGACGATCCAAAGGACCCATCCCAGATGGTTCGGTCCCAGTGTATACAATGGCCCCAGCAGGGTGACGCCGGCCCAGGCCCCCAGATGCCCGAGCCCGTCCGTCCAGGCGAACGCCATCGACCGTATGCGCGTCGGGTATGCCACGGCGGTGTAGTTGTATAGATTGAAAAGAAACAACCCCGTACCGATACGGCTGACGATATAGGCCGCGCCGATCACCCATAGGTTGGGCACGAGCCACGCCACCACCCAGGCCGCCGCGAACAAGAGGCCCATGGCGAACAGCACGTCCCGCCGCTCCACCTGTTCGCCAAGCCTGGCATTGACCAGGAAGCCGACAAAGAGGGCGGCGTAGGCGATCGCGATGGTCAGGAACACGAAATGCGCGCCGCCACCGTGATCGACCATGAACACCGCGGCGAACGCGCCGACGCCGTAGATCAACCCGGCATAGGCCAGCAGCCAGACTGCGATCAGCAGCCATGTCCGCCCCCGATACGCCGGATTGACAAACAGCTCGGTCCACGATCCGCCCTCGGCGCCGATGACCCTGTCCAGCAGCAGTTTCGGCGGCGGCAGCGGCGCCCCCGATGCGGCGGCGCAGCGTTTTTCGTACCGTCCCATGATCCTCTCGGCTTCCGCGTGCCGTCCATGCGCCTCCAGCCAGCGGGGCGATTCAGGCAGGTACCGCCACAGCAGCGGCAGCAGGACCACCATCTCGACCAGTGCGCTGACCCAGAGGAACAGCCGCCATTGTCCCGGGATCCAGGCGAAGGCCAGCAGGTTCACGCCGACCGCTACCAGCGCCGTCACGCCTTGTGACGTCAGCAGGACGCGGTTCCGGACCTCGGGCGAGGTCATCTCCGACAGATAGACCGAATGGGTGGCGACGATGCCGCCGACGCCCAGCGTGCTGAGCACCGACAGCACGACCATGCCGGCGAAATTGGTGACGTAGGCGAACGGCCAGATGCAGATGCCGCCCAAGAACGTCGCCAGCAGGATCGCCGGTCGCCGTCCATAGCGGTCGGCCACCCAGCTCATGATGTAGACGCCCAGCAGGATTCCCAATCCCACCTGCAGCGCCTGGATCACCGCATATTGCAGGACGTCGATGACATGGGCCGGCCGCCAGACGAAGGGATACAGCCTGGCGCCGATGCCGTCCGTGTCGAAGATGATGAATCCCCAGGTGGTTTCGACGAGAATCGCCAGTTGCCATTGCACGCGCGTCAATGGCAGCCGGTCGATGCGGGCCGCCATTACCCCGTCGTAGCTGATGCGCTCCGTCATCGGCGCCTTCCTCCCTGCCTTCGCCCGCTCTTGCCGGCGGGCTGGTTCTTGAGCGCGATGACCGGGGGCGGGATCGCCGCAGATCCGAATCGCGCGATCAAACAGAAACATAAAGCATAATGAGTGAGGGAAAGCGGCGTCATCATGCTCTAGGCGTGAAACGTTACGACCGTCGGCGCGAAAGCGACAGAGGAAAGGTGGACAGTCGTCGAACCGGCGCCCAAACTATCGGCATGCGCATCCTTGCGATTCTTGCCATTCTGGCCTGCGGAGCCTTGTCGGCCTGTGCCAGCGACCCACGCGCGCTGGGCATCACCGGCCCGGGCATCCACACGGTCCCGCCGCCGGAGACCGACCCCGGCAACGCCATCCTGTCCGGCGCGCCGGCGACGGGGGCGTCCGCGGGTTCGGCCTCGTACGGGCAAGTACGGGGCGAGACCGGCTTCTGGGGCTACAACCAGTAGTCCCGCGATGGATTTCGCCAAAGCCATCGATGTGACGCTGCCGCTTCGCCCCGCGATGCCGCTGTATCCCGGTGATCAGCCACCCCGCCTGTGGCGGCGGGTATCGAGGGTCGATGGCGACGTGCTGACCAATTCGGAACTGACGATCGGTTGCCATGTCGGGACCCATGTCGACGCGCCGGCGCATTTCCTGGCGAAGGCGGCGACGGTCGACAAGCTGCCGCGCAAGCACTTCTTCGGCCATGCCTGGGTCGCCGACCTGGTCCGGGTCCAGCACGTCACCGAGGCGGATATCCGAACCGCGAGGATCCCGCGGGACCAACATATCATCCTGAAGACCCGCAATACGTTCCTGTGGGCGGAACACCGCACCTTCACCCCGGACTATTGCCATGTGAGCGTCGAGGCGGTGGCGCGCCTGCTGGAGTTGAAGCCGCTGTCGATCGGGATTGATTATTACAGCCTCGATCCGGTATCGGAATCCGCGTTTCCGGCGCATCGCCTGGTGGCGGAGGCCGGGCTTCCGGTCTTCGTCTGCCTGGACCTGCGCAGGGTAACGGCCGCCGCCCCGTATCAGTTCGCCGCGTTCGGCCTGCCGTTGGCGGGGGCCGAGGCGGTACAGGTCCGTGCGTTCCTGGCGCGACCCATTCCCACATGACGACCGCGCCAGCATGACCGCCGAACGGATGTGACTGCCGAGAGCCTATGGCTGCCGGACCTGGGGCCTTCCCGGCGCCCCCTTTTCCCCGTGGCCAACCGTAGTCGGGCCTGCGTCCGTGCGCGGGGCTTGTGTCCGTGGCGTGACGATCTCGCCGCATCCCAGCCCCCTGGTATCCGCCGGCCGCAGTGGCATGCACAATGCCTGACGGACAGACCATGCCGCTCAGTGATCGCCCCAGCACTCCCGCACCGAACCCGTCCCCCGACGCGGGCCAGGAGTTCGCCGTCGTCCGCAATCCCAAGCTCCGGCTGCTGATCCCCCTGATCGTCGCCTTCGCCTTCCTGATGGAGCAGCTCGACTCCACGATCGTCACCACCGCCATCCCCGACATGGCGCTCAGCCTGCATCAGCCGCCGCTGCTGATGAACCTGACGATCACCGCCTATATCCTGAGCCTTGCGGTCTTCATCCCGGTCAGCGGCTGGATCTCCGACCGGTATGGCGCGCGGCGCGTGTTCGCCGCGGCGCTGTTGATCTTCACCGTCGCTTCGGCGTTCTGCGGCATGGCGACCTCGCTGCCCGAGCTGATAGCGACCCGGGTGGTGCAGGGGTTCGGGGGCGCGATGATGACGCCGGTCGGCCGGCTGATCCTGCTGCGCGCCTTCCCGCGCACGGAACTGGTCACCGCCATGACCTATATGAGCCTGCCCGCCATCGTCGGACCGACGTTGGGCCCCATCCTGGGTGGCGTGCTGACGACATATGCCAATTGGCGCTGGATCTTCTACGTCAACGTCCCGATCGGCCTGATCGGGATCAGCCTGGCGCTTCGCTATGTCGAGGACATCAAGGTCCCCGCTTCCCCCAGCTTCGACGTCATCGGGTTCGTGCTGTGCGGCGCCGGGCTGGCATTGCTGCAATTCACGCTGGAGAACGTGGGCCACCCGCTGGTCGCCCGCATCGTCACGATCCTGGTCGGCGTGGCGGCGGGCGGTCTGCTGGCGGGGTATTGGGTCTATGCCCAAGGGCGGCAGGAGCGGCGACAGGAACCGGCGCTCGACTTGTCACTGATGGCGGTCCGGACGTTCCGCGTCAGCACGCTGGCGGGCGGGATCAGCCGCACGGGCGTTAACGCCGTGCCGTTCATGCTGCCGCTGCTGTTCCAGATCGGCTTCGGCCTCAGCCCCGTCCGGTCCGGCGCGCTGACCTTCATCGTCAGCCTGGGGTCGCTGGCGATCCGGCCGATCTCGGCCTGGCTTCTGCGGACCTGTGGCTTTCGCGCCCTGCTGATCGGCAACGGCATGGTCTGCGCGGTCGTCATCGCGGCCTTCGCGCTGACGACCGCGGACACGCCGCAATGGCTGGTCTTCCTGCATGTCATGCTGCTGGGCATCGTGCGCAGCATCCAGTTCATCACGACGAATACGCTGACCTATGTCGATGTCACCCCGGCGAAACTCAGCCGCGCGACCAGCCTGGGCGGCGTGATCCAGCAACTCACGGTCTCATTCGGGGTCTCGATCGCGGCGGCGCTGCTTGGCCTGATTGCCGGGCCGGGCCAGTTGCCCAGCGTGGCGGATTTCCACCTGGCGTTCCTGCTGATCGCGCTGTTGACGCTCAGCGCCACCCCGGGGTTCCTGTGGCTCGGCGCCGCCGACGGGCAGCATGTCAGCCATCACCGTGTGCGGGCGCCGGTGGTCTGACGGCCGCCGATCGGGCATCCTGACGTCGCATGTGGGACGGATTCCATGACCTACGGCGAGTTCTGGCGATACTACCTGCGCGCCCATAGCCGCCCCGGCACGCGTGCGCTGCACTACGCGGGCAGTCTCTGCGCGCTTTGCCTGTTGGCCATGGCGGTGGCGTGGGACTGGCGCTTCCTGCCGGCAGCGGTCGTCGTCGGGTATGGCTTTGCCTGGGTCGGCCATGTCGCGATCGAGCGGAACCGTCCGGCAACGTTCGGCCATCCGCTGTGGTCGCTGTTCAGCGATTTCCGCATGCTCGCGCTGTGGGCCGCCGGCGGGCTGGGCGCGCACCTGCATCGCGCCGGGTCGGGGGCCGAGCCGGCGCCGTGACGACATGGTTGGACCGCTTCAACGAACGGTACGTCGCGCTGCTGAAAGCGGCGGCGCCGATGCTGCTGTTCGGCGTCCGGCTCTGGGCCGCGGTCTGTCTTGCCCTTTACGTCTCCTTCTGGCTGCAGTTGCAGAACCCATATTGGGCCGGCACCAGCGCGGCGATCGTATGCCAGCCGGTCCTCGGCGCTTCCTTGCGCAAGGGCTGGTTCCGGATGATCGGCACCGTCCTGGGCGCGATCTTCAGCGTGATCCTGACGGCGGCGTTTCCGCAGAACCGGGTGGCGTTCCTGGTGCTGCTTGTGGCGTGGGGGGCGGCGTGCGGGTTCACCGCCAGCCTGTTGCGCAACTTCGCGGCATATGCGGCGGCGCTCGCCGGCTATACGGCGGTGATCATCTGCGTGGACGTGCTAGGATCGGTCGCGATCGCCAGCCCTGGCGACGTTTTCATCCTGGCGGTGACGCGCGCGACGGAGATCTGCGTCGGCATCGTCTGTGCCGGCGTGGTCCTGGCCGGAACGGATGTCGGCCATGCGCGGGGGCGATTCGCGCAGCGGCTGGCGGCACTCGCGACCGAAGTGACCCAGGGCCTGACGACGGCGCTGTCGCAACCCAGGACGGCGCAAGCCGAGTCGCGGTCGGTCCGCCGCACCATGATCCGTCGGGTGGCGGAATTGGATACGATCATCGACCAGGTGCTGGGGGAAAGTCCGACGCTGCGGTTCCGGCCGCGCGCGTTGCAGGCGGCGATGGACGGGTTGTTCCAGGTTATCTCGGGCTGGCGCGCGGTCGCGACCCATATCGAGCGCCAGCCGGGAGCGGCCGAAATCGCGACCGGCGCCATACTGCCCCGGATCCCGCATGTGCTGCGCGCGGCATCGGCAGATGCGGTCCCGGACTGGATCATGGAGGCCGCTTCAGTCCGCCAGCAAGGGATCGCAGCGGCGCGCGCGCTGGTGGCGCGGCCGGCCGAGACGCCATCGGGGCGCTTGCTCGCCGACCACACCGCCGACGCGTTGCTGGGCCTCGCACGGGTCCTGCAGGGGATCGCCGTCCTGGAGGATCCCTCCCGCGCCGTGCCGGGCCACGATTTCGCGGCGTTGCGGGTGCCGGATGTGCTGCCGGCGCTGGTGAACATGGCGCGGGTGGCCGTGACGATGGGGGCGGCCACGCTGCTGTGGGTCGTGACGGCGTGGCCGTCGGGCGGTTCGGCGCTGGTGTTCGCGGCGGTGACCGCCATCCTGTTCTCCCCGCAGCAGGAAGCCGCCTTCGCCGGCGCTCGGGGATTCATGGTCGGCACTACAATCTCTGCGGTCTTCGCGGGCATCATCGCGTTCCTCGTCCTGCCGCATGCGACGACATTTCCGTTGTTCTGCCTGGCTAGCGCGCTTGTACTGGTTCCGGGGGGCGCGTTGTCGAGCGGGTCCTGGAACACGCCCGTCTTCATCGCCCTGACGGCTAACTTCATCCCGTTGTTGGGGCCGACCAACCCGATGGTCTTCGACCTGGGCGCCTACCTCAACTCCACGTTCGGGTTGCTGAGTGGGGTGGCGTTGGCCCTGCTGGGGATCCGCCTGGTGCGGCCCGTACCACCGGCCGAACGGGCGCTGCGACTGGCGGCGTTGACGTTGCGCGACCTGCGGCGATTGGCGATGCGGCCACTGAACCGGCCGGTGACGGCGTGGCAGAACCATGTCTATGGTCGCCTGGCGCCGATGCCGGAGCATGGGGCGTTGGTGCAGGGCGCACGCCTGATGGCCGCGCTGTCGGTCGGCACCGAGGTCATCCGGCTGAGCCGCGCCGCCTCGCGGCTTGACTGCGTTCCGGCGGTCGAGGCGATCGCCGCGGATATCGCCCGCGGACGCGTCCTTGCCGCAGTCGAGGCGCTGGAGCGCCTGGACCAGGCATTGGTGGAACGGGCGGCGGAGGCAAGGATGGCCAGGACCATAATGGCCGCACGCGCCAATATCGCAGCGATGCGGGAGGCGCTGCTTCAGCATGGCGACTATTTCGAGGGCGAGGTCCGTGCATGAGGTTTTCCGAATTTGACCTGTTCGGCGTCTATGTCGCACCCATCGCACCCATGATGCTGGTGGCGTGGCTGGCGCTGCTGCCCTTGCGGCGCCTTGCTCTCCGGCTAGGGGTGTTGCACACCGTCTGGCATCCCAACCTGTTCGTGTTCGCGCTATATGCGATCCTGTTGTCCGCGATCGTGCTGCTGACCGGGGTGATCGGCTGATGTCCGGGCGGATGCCTTCGACGGGCAGGACGCGCCGCCCCGCGCCCGTGCGGCTGCGGGCGGTGCCGATCTTCCTGACCCTGCTGACGCTGATCGTCGCAGGCGGTCTGGCCTGGGCGGCGTGGCGGGCCTATGTTGGCACGGCCTGGACGCGCGACGGGACCGTGCGGGCCTATGTCGTTTCGATCGCCCCCGAAGTATCCGGCCGCATCACGCAGGTGCCGGTGCAGGACAACCAGCTTGTGCGCAAGGGTGACATCCTGTTCACCGTCGATCCGACCGACTATGCGATCGCGCTCGACCAGGCGCAGGCCGCCGTGCTGCAGGCGCGTGCCAATGCCGACAATGCCCGGGCTCAGGCAGAGCGTCGGGCGAAACTGAACACGCTGGAGACTTCGCAGGAGGAGGCGGAGACTTATGAATCCAATGCCCGCGCGCAGGAAGCCGCCTATCAACAGGCCGTGGCGAACCTGGCGAAGGCGCGGGTGAACCTGGAGCGGACGACGATCCGTTCCCCGGTCAATGGTTACGTCACCAACCTGTTGCTGCAGGAGGGCGACTATGCAACGCCGGGACAACCCGCCATCTCGCTGGTGAACGCGGACTCGTTCTGGGTGGATGGATATTTCGAGGAAACCCAGCTTGAGCGGATCAAGGTGGGTGATCCGGCGACGATCAAGCTGATGGGGTTCAGCCAGATGCTGCCCGGTCATGTCGCGGGCATCGCGCGCGGGATCGTCTCGGCGAACGCGACGCCGGGGCAGGGCGGGCTGGCGAACGTCAACCCGGTGTTCACCTGGGTCCGACTCGCACAACGCGTGCCGGTTCGGATCGAAATCGATAAGATACCGCCTGGGCTGGAATTAGTTGCGGGTGAAACGGCCAGCATCCAGATCACGCCGTCGCCGCGCTGAAAAAGGCCCTCATCGCCGAGAGGCCAATGGCCATCCATGCCGATGGGCCGAGTGTGAATTGAAGGTTCGGCCCGGAGATGGAAGTCTCTCAACCCTTGGATAACCGATGGGGAGGAGACAGTGTTGGTCTGGCGTGCCCTGCGCAGCCGCCCGCGTCTGGTAGGAGGCGTCGTGGCGGGGGGTCTTGCATGGCTGCTGCTGCCGTCCGGAACCGCGCCGGCGACGCGCGCGCTGCTGGCCTGGGACATCGGGGTCCTGATCTATCTCTGTTTAGCGGCCCATCTGTTCGCGACCGAACCGCCCGAACGGATGCCGGCGGCGGCAGAGGCGCAGGAGGAAGGGGAGTGGACGATCTTCGGCTTGACCCTCGCGGTCATCGTCGTCAGCTTCGTCGCCGTCGGCACGGAGTTCACGCGGATCAAGTCGGAGCCGCCGGGCGTCCGAGCGCTTTACCTCGGACTGGTGGCGGCGACCTTGTTCCTGTCGTGGCTGATGACGCACGTCACCTTTGCGTTTCGTTACGCCCATGAATACTACAGCAACGACCTGGGCGGACCGGACGCTGATGGCGGCCTGGATTTTCCAGGCGAGAAACTGCCCGACTACCTGGACTTCCTATACTTCTCGCTGGTGCTGGGAATGACGTTCCAGGTCTCCGACGTGCAGATCACCAGCCGCAAGCTGCGCCGGGTCGCCACCGTCCACGGGGTGTTGAGCTTCCTGTTCAACACCGTGATCGTCGCGCTGACGGTCAACTTGGTTGCCGGGCTGGTGGTGTGAGGGGCCGCGGCGGCGGGCGCTACGTGGAACGATCCAGCACGTCGCGGACCTTGGCTGCGAGGTCCTCGACCGTGAAGGGCTTGGTGATGAGCTGTACCCCCTTGTCCAGCCGGCCATGATGGATGATGGCATTGCGCGCATACCCGGTCGTGAACAGGATTTTGAGTCCCGGCTTCATCTGCAGCGCCTGGGCCGCCAGCATCGCTCCGGTCATGCCGGTCGGCAGCACGACGTCCGTGAACAGCAGGTCGACGCGCGGCTGGCGCTCCAGCAGGCGCAGCGCCGAGGGTCCGTCATGGGCCTCGATGACCCGATAACCCAGTTCGCGCAATGTCTCGACCGAATGGATCCGGACGTCGTCGTCATCCTCCACCACCAGGATCGTTTCTTCCGACGTACCTTCGGGCACCAGGGTCTCGCCTTCGGCATCTGCCGTGGCGGCGGCGCCCGGAAGCCGTGGCAGGTAGATCTTGACGGTGGTTCCGTCGCCGATCTCGGAATAGATCTTCACATGTCCGCCGGACTGCTTGACGAAGCCGTAGACCTGGCTCAGGCCAAGCCCGGTGCCCTTGCCCACCGGCTTGGTGGTGAAGAACGGATCGAAGGCTTGGGACATCGTCTCCTGATCCATGCCGGAGCCGGTGTCCGACACCGAAACGACGACGTATTGCCCGGCGGTGACCTCGGCATGGGCGGCGGCGTAGGCTTCGTCGATATGCGCGTTGGCGGTTTCAATGGTCAGCTTGCCGCCGTCAGCCATCGCGTCCCGAGCGTTGACGGCAAGGTTGATGATCGCGGACTCAAGCTCCGTCGGATCGGCTTCCACACGCCATAGGCCGGCGCCGCGCACCGTTTCGACCGAAATGGTCTCGCCCAGCGTCCGATGCAGCAGTTCCGACATGCCGCTGACCAGCAGGTTCACGTCGATCGGCTTCGGGTCCAGCGGCTGGCGTCGGGAGAACGCGAGCAGCCGCTGCGTCAGCGACGCGGCGCGTCGAGCGCCGTTCATCGCGTGGTCGGCGGCGCGGCGCAGGCGGCCGAATTCCGGCGGCAGGTTCCGCTGCAGCGTTTCCAGATTGCCCAGGATGACCTGCAGGAGGTTGTTGAAATCGTGCGCCACGCCGCCGGTCAATTGGCCGACGGCTTCCATTTTCTGCGACTGCCGCAACACCTCTTCGCGCTGGCGAAGCTGGTCGGTCCGCTCGATCACCTGCTGTTCGAGGTTGGCGTTAAGGTTGCGCAGCGCCTCCTCGACCCGCGTGCGCACCAGGATCTCGTTCTGGGCGGCCTGGCTCAGCCGAGCGTTGTCGATTGCGACCGCTGCCTCGGCAGCCAATGCCGCCAGTCCGCGTTCGGATCGATCCGTGAACATGCCGGGCTCGTCGTGTCCGAGAAACAACCCGCCAAGGACCTTGCCGCTGCGTGATACCACGGGGACCGCCAGATAGCTGCGAACCGGCAGGGTACTCTCCGGCGTGTCCTCGACGGGTGCATTCCGGCCATAGCGCGGGTCTTTCGTGATATCGTCCGATCGCACGATCCCCCTGCCGCCCGACGTCGGGCCGAAGACGGCGGTGTTCCGCGGCATCGGGAACTGGGAGAACGCTTCGATCGACGCACCCGATAGGGCGTGGAGCGTGTAGGTTTCACCGGTCGGGTCGGTCGTATCGTAGAAGAAGGCGCCGAACGCGGCCTGCGTCAGTTCGACGCCGGCGTCGGTGACGATCTGGACCAGCCTTTGCGGGTCGTTCTCCGCCGACAGCGCCGAGACCGCTCGGTTCAGCACTTCCAACGCGCGGCGTTCTTCTCGTGCCGTCTCATCAGCCTGCCGCGCGGCGGTACGGTCGCGGAGGATCTTGGTGAAGCCGACGGCCGTTCCGCGATCATCACGGATCGGCGTCATCTCGCCAATTGCCCAGAAGCGGCTGCCGTCTTTCCGCAGCCGCCATCCCTCGTCGCCGCCGCCGCGCCCGTGCGCAAGCGCGTCGGCGATTTCCTGGGCGAGTCTGCGGCGGTCCCTGTCCTCCTGGGTGAACAGCCGCTCCAGGGTCTCCCCCAGCATCTCGGCCTCGCTCCAGCCCAGGATGCGGCGGGCGCCTTCGTTCCAGCTTGTCACCCGGCCGGCGGGATCGGTGCTGATGATCGCGGTGTCGATGGCGCTGTTGACGATCTGGGACCACTCTGAAGCCGTGATCAGGGACACTGTGTTCTCGCGTGAACGCTGGCTTCCGCTCATGAGACTGGCCCGTCCGGAGGATGACTGGTGACGCACGTCTGAGCGCCATCCGTTCCATTAAGCCCTCCGTCCCGTTGCGCAAATGGCCATGGCGCGCCGGGGCGCCGGTCTCCAAGAAATCTGATCCGCGGTCTGGCCGCCGGCAGGGGCCGGCTGCGATCCGCATTCTGAACAAAAGCCGTTTCAGGGCAGGTGTCCGGATCGTTGTGACAATCACTCGTTGCTGATCGGTCCGATCCGAAACGCAAGGCCGCGCAACGGATTACAGCTTCATTGCAAATGAAACCCAGAAGAAGGCGCCGCAAAAAGCTGATGGAACGGAACGATCTCCAAACGGCGGCCGGTCTGGGGGATCAACGATAGGAGGACACCCCATGGGCCGGTTCATTCTACTGTGGCTGCTGGGCATTCCGATCCCGGTCATCATTCTCCTGGCCTTGATCTGGCATTGACCGGGGAGGGCCATATCATGGCGGTTTCATCATCCGTTGTCGATCGGGACGTGGTCCAGCCGGCGAGCGGCGCCGAGTCGTCCGTATCGGCTGTCAGTTGGGCAGCGGTCCTGGCGGGGACGGCCGTTACCCTGGCCATCGCGTTCGTGTTGACCGCGCTGGCCTTCGGCCTGGGTCTGACGGGCGTTTCGGCGTGGCCCCAGGTCGGGGCGACGGCACGGACCTTCACGATTGCCACCGGCATCGGCTTGATCGTCGTACAGTGGCTGTCCTGCGCATTCGGCGGCTTCGTCACGGGGCGGCTCCGGACCAAGTGGGCCGGGCTTCATACGCATGAGGTGTTCTTCCGCGATACCGCCCACGGCCTGCTGACCTGGGCGATGGCGACGCTGATCGGCGCGGCGCTGCTGTCGGCCGCCATGTTCTCGGTGGCCGGCGGGGCCGCGCGCGGTACTGCCTCGGTCGCCGAGGAGGGCGTGCATGCGGCGGCGAACGGCGTGTCCCATTACACCATCGGCACGCTGTTCCGCTCCGACCAGGCCGCGTCGATCAGCACGCAGGACGCGATCGCGCAGGCCAGCACGATCCTGGCGAACGGACTGCGGACCGGCGACGTGCCGCAGGGCGACCGAACCTATCTCGCCCAACTCGTGGCCGCGAAGACAGGGATGGGACAGCAGGATGCCCAGAAGCGGGTGGACGATGCGATAGAGGCCGCCAAGACCGCGCAAACCAAGGCGCGCGAGGCCGCCGAAGCCGCCCGTAAGGCCACCGCGACGTTCACCATCTTCATCGCGCTGTCGCTGGTCATCGGGGCGTTCGTGGCCAGCGCGGCGGCGGCTTACGGCGGGAATGTCCGCGATGAATACTGACGGCGCTGGCCAGCGCGAAGACGAGCGGCCGGGCCGAAGCGCAGCCGCCCGTCTTCGCGTGGGATCAGGCGTCCGCTTCCTGCTTCGCGGATGCCGTCGGCGAAGCCTTGAACGCATCATGCACGGCCTGAATGATGTCGCTCCGGCCCGCAACGGCGGTGCTGTCGTCCGCGGGGACGAAGGTGACCACGAACTCCAGCGCGTTGGTCGTGGCGTTGCGGTCCAGCAGCACGGTCGCGGGCGGGTCCTTCCGCACCGTCGGAAGGGACCGCGCGACCGTCTCGATCCTTGCGCGTGCAGGGGCGGGATCCTGACCGGGCAGTTGGAACCGGGCCTCCGCGGTGGCCGGCGGGCGGGGATAGACGCTGAAATTCCGCAGCGGCTGGCCCCACACGCTGCCGTTGGGGATGATGACCTGCACGGCGTCGATGGTCACGATCTCGGTCCAGAACAGCGACAGCTCCTTCACCGTGCCGTCGACACCGCTGACCTGGACGTGGTGGCCGATGCGGAACGGACGGAAGATCAGCAGCATCACCCCGGCAGCGAGATGGGACAGCGTACCCTGTAACGCCAGGCCGATCGCGAGACCGGCCGCGCCGAGGACAGCGACCAGGCTGGTGGTTTGGATGCCGAACTGCGACAGCACCGCGAGCACGACGATCGTAAGCACGAAATAGCGGACGATGTTGCCGAAGAACGTCTTCAGCATCGCGTCCAGATGGGCCGTGCGGTTGAGGGAGTTGATGACCAGCGATTGCGCCCGTCCGGCAATCCAGAACCCGATGATCAGGATAAGGAGCGCCGCCAGGACATGGAGGGCGTTGGTGATGACCAGCGGCATGGCCGCGCGGACGTCCACCAGCCAGTGTTGGGGATCTTGACCAAACATGCTGGCTCTAACTTGATCCCGCCGTCTCGGTTCCGGCGGGAACCAGCTTAATGTCGGGCAGCCCCTTCGCCTGGCCATCCTCCCCGAAGGGAGACTTTTCTCACGGCGTCGGAACGCCGATGGACTTGAGCCTCGCATTCGCCCGGCTGGCACGGGCCTTCAGCCCATCGAGGTACGTGCTTACCTCGTTCCCCGGCAGGTTCAGAACCTTGCATCCAAGACGCCAGTATTCCTCGATCTGCGCCTCGGTTTCCGCTGATCCCCGAGCGAGCTTCCCATGTGCGTTGCATGCTGCTGCGATCCGTCGCACGGCCGCTTTGAAGGTCGGATGCTCGAGGTCCAGGTGAACGCCGAGCTGCGCGCTCAGGTCCGAATGCCCATAGGCGATCATGTCGATCCCGTCGACCGCCGCGATCTCCTCCACGTTTTCCAGACCCTCGAGCGACTCAATCGACGGGCAGATGATGACGTTCTCGTTTGCCCATGGCGCATACTCGGTCGCGTGACGAGCGCCGTGGCTCCTGTATCCCGTATGCGGCCCCTGGCCGGAAATGCCGCGGTTCCCGATCGGCGGGTATTTTGCCAGGCGGACGATGGCGCGCGCCTCCTGCGCGGTGTCCACCTCGGACACCTGAATACCCATGATGCCCTGATCCAGGATGCAGGGGATCAGATGTGAGAATGACTTGTGAATGCGGACGATGGCCGTGACGTTCGTGGCCTGGAACCAACTCGCCAGGTCGGCGATCGTCTCCATGTCGAACGCCCCGTGTTCGTGGTCGATCGCGCAGTAATCAAAGCCGGCCGCCTCGATGATCCAGGGGACACCTCGCGAGGCAAACTCCTTGAGCGCGGTGCCCAACGCCGCTCGGCCTTCGCGCACGGCCCGCCGGATGCTGTTTTCTTTCATGACGGGTTCCAAGCTCCCCCCAGGTATTATGCTTTCATGATAGGGCCTGCGGCGCCTGGCGCAATGCGATCGCCCCGCCGCACAGCCGGCCGATGGAACAACGCTTCCGTGCCGGCGAATTTGGAACGCACCGGCTCGAGGGGACGCTCCGCTATCTTGAAAAGCCGTCTCGGTTTTCCCAAAATCTGGCTGTAATCGGAAATCAGATGCAGTTCGGGATCGGAGGGCAAGATGCCAGCCAGGATCGTTCTCGTTCATGATGACAGCGCGTTTCGGGCGGCCGCCGCCGACGCACTGACTCGATTCACGTCGGATATCAGGCAGTACACGGACGCGCTTGACGCGATGGCCGCCTTGGACGAAGCGCGCAAGATCGAGCTTTTGATCACCAAAATCGAGTTCGATCGCGAGCGGTCCAACGGCGCCGCGCTCGTGCAGATGGCCAGGTCGCGTAAGCGCGGGGTTTCCGCCATCCTGATCGGACATCCGAAACTGCATCCTCTTGTGCAGGACTTGGGCCGCTGCCTGCCGGCCGAAGTTGACATTGCTCAACTCGTCGCCATCAGCGACGAGGAGTTGCAGCGTGCACATGGCAGTGAGGACGCAGCCTCAAGCGCCGCTTAGAGTTGCACCGCATGAGTTGAGTGAAGACCGCCGCAATATGATGCGCATCCGTTCTTCACCCCCACGATAAATGCAGAATGCAGAACAGGATCATGTGTGCTCACGGAAAGGTCCGGCGCCGTGGATGACAATCCTGACGCATTGCGGGCAATGGCCGAACGGTACGACCGGATGGCTAGGACTATCAAGGACCAGCGCGCGCTGAAGGCGCTCAAGGAGCTGGCGCAGGAATATCGGGACCGGGCGGACGCCATTTCGAGAGGGACGCCGAGGATCTCAACAAAGCAGGAGGATGGCGATTGACGAGGCTGCCGACGCGAAGATCCATATCTCCTTCAACCGTTCGCCCGTCCCTGGCCACGGTTCGCCGCTGAGGCTTGCTTGGTCCGCAGCGACATCGGCGCCGCGGTGTCACGAATGGGGGTCACGCCTGTCATTCAGGATGAGGATGACCATGTGATAGGGCCGCCCTGGTTTAAGCGCGCTGGAAGCGTGAGGGGTAATCACCCATGAAAGCCAAAGACAGTGCCACACACAGCCCTTATGGACCATCGCCAGCAGCGGGCAATCGACGCGATTGATCGCGCCGCGGTGGATTTTCTTATTGCGATCAAGGCGCATGCACCCGACACTGAGATGGTCCGTCAGGCGGAACACGCTTTGGGGGCACTTACCGACTCGGTGAAGACCGCGATCGTGAACGACCACGCCTGAAGGGCAGAGCAACGGGCCGCCGCCTGACCGTGCGGGGTAAGGCGTGCAGGGGCCGCGCATTGATCGTCAATGCCACCTCGATGATCTGGTCCTACGCATATCGGCCGCGTGGCATTGAGCCGAAAACAGGCAAACGGCGGCCCGACCCAGAAAATCCGCCAAATGCTGGACGCCAGCGATGCAGGAGATGATGCCCGCGCCCGGTTCGGGGCATTATCTCGCTTCTTGGACTGGTGTCTGGACGCGGGCCACATTGCAGCGAACCCGTGCGCCTCGATAGTGCGAGCCCGCCGGCCCAGCCGCTGCCAAGCTTTGGGAACCTGTCTGGCGTGACATCGCCCGCTTCCTCATCGTGGTCCCGTGTCGGCGAAGCGCGGCTGCAAGCTTTGGACTGGGCTCACGTCAATGTGGTGACATGCGAATGGCGGCAGCTTGGGCGGATGACCAAGAACAATGAGCCGCACGGGCTGCTGCTGACGTCCTTGGCCAAGTCGGTATGCCGAGCCGGTTGGGATCGTCATACAGTCGGGCTGGATCAGTAATGGTCAATAATGCGCCGCGCTTCCGCCGCAATCGACACCGACCTTAGGACAGGATGCCGAGCAGAACTCGGATCCTGAGTCAGGAGATGGTCATGCGAAAGATCGCAATCGCTGCGGCGGCCTTCGGAATCCTCGGAGCTCTGGCAACAGTGGCCCCTGCGCGGGCAGATGACGACGGTGCCCGGAGTTGGCACCGGTGGCACGAATGGCGTGAGCACGAGTGGCGAGAGCATGCCTGGCACGAATGGCGGGAGCATCATTGGCACCCGTATGCTCCAGCCTACGTGGCGCCAGGGTATTATGCCGCTCCGCCACCCGTTTATTATGCGCCTCCGCCTGTGGCGTACCCCGCGCCTGGCGTCTCTGTCGGATTCGGGTTCAACTTCCGATAACCGCATCCGGCTGCGGCGCGGCCGTCTTGATGTCCGCGCTGCTGATCGTACCGGTCACAGAGGGAGAATAGACGATCGAATTCATCCGACCGTCTATGCGGTGTTACGGGCAGCTTCCTGTAAGGGTGTGGTCGCAAGCGCCGCTGTCCGAATTGAGCGCTGGATTGGTTAACGCATAGCCTACGACTGGGCTGGTCGCACTAGGAATGAAGTTATTTGACATCAAATCCGGAATACCAATCGCCGAAACGCCGATCTTGTTCGACGTGCAAGCAAAAGGAAAGTAATCACCGTCAAACATGGCAATCCCCCCGTCGCATTTGTCAGTACCCCAAATATCAACTGTTCCCCCTTGTGTAACATTGTTTAGAAACGAGTTGCCGCTGTCAACGACAGCACCTGCTCCGTTGCTGTTGCCGGCCAACAGAGAAACATTGGACATGAGTGGACAAACATAGGGAGGTGTTCCATAAGACGCTCCATGGCAGCGGCTATCGGATGCACTCGTTGCCGGGACGGGTATAGCTACATTATTATACACCTTTCCATCGATAACGCCGTTGAAATTGATCTCGCCTCGTGGGATAGCGCTTTCCCAAGGATCAAGATTGTTATCGTAAGCGGTGTTATTCAGCACATCCACATGTGCGGACCTGAAAACCTGGATACCCTTGCCGCCGTTGTTATAGACGGTGTTGTTTGAAACTAGCGTGCGACCAGAATACCAAACATCGTCGACACCGGCACCGTTCATCGTGTCGATGATGATGCCGTTGCCATCGGTGTCGTAAGGATCACTGGCGTCACCGCATGCGGTGACGGCGTTGTCGTGGGAGTTGTTGTACAGAACGACTTGCCTAAACGGCCCATACGTATAGTTACCGTAGGTCCATGTGCCCCAAGCAATATCGAAGCCGGTCGGCGTATAGTTTGGTACGTCTTTCGACACGACAAATGTGATGCCGGACCCCTGAGCATCGCAGGTGACGGACGCATTATTGTAGGTTTCGTTCCACTCCACAAAGAGCCAGTCGCCTTCATTAGTATTAACCCCAGCTTGGCCAAAGCCATGAATTTTGTTATTTAATACGACAAGGTGGTGAACAGACCGCGCGGCAATCGGAGCGCCACCAGGATTGTTGGATGTATAAACGCCAACCCCATATGGCACGGCACTAGAGGCCGCGAGGTCAAAGCCGTTGATGACAATGTAATTAGGGCCGCTACCATCGGTGTTGATAATTCGGAATGAAGGGTCGCTTTCAACACCGGCAGCAGTGATCTGACAGGCATCAAGCTCCGTACAAGTCCAGACTACCCAACCATCAACGTTCGCGGAATTCCCGCCGTGTTGAATGTTGACGCCCTGAGCATATGTGCCTGGCTCAACGTGAACGCAATCGCCGGCGATTCTATCGCTATCTGCATGCTGTAGAGTCTTCCAGGGTGCGGCACTTGTACCCGCATTTGCGTCATCGCCAGTCGTAGCGACGTAGAAATCTCGCTGGCAGGTCCACCACGGTTGAGCGAAAACGGAGGCATTTGGCCCGACATTGATAGGTTGCGCTTTTGCGTGAGGTGCACCTAGCAGCATTGTGCAGCACACTACGCCTGCGAGCATGCATAAGAAATGGAAGGATTTACGCATCCCCTCCCTACCTCTCGTTGTGATTTCGGGCGATGAATACAACCATTGAAAGGAAGATGGCCAGTGGGGGGTTCGTGATTTCCCATCTTCCTGAAGTACCCGAAGGGCGGCGCGTGCTTATGGCCGATGCCACCTAGCTTCGCTGCCGTCCAACGCGACGGCCGCATCAGCGGTCCTCGGTCATCAGGTAGCGAGTCCAGCGTCAGGGTGACGGGATGGGCCTGACGATGAGGAGCGGGCGGCTCGACTCCCGCAGGCATCGACCCTCCACAGGCGCATCGTCCCAACTCACGACTGGCGGCATATATTGTAATTTTTTGTCGCCATAGGTAACGTTCCAAAGGGAGAGGGATGGAACCGTGCGAGGGCATCCTCATGGTGGAGCAGCTAGTGGCGTGCTCACGCCATGTGCGTTAGCACGCCAGTTCATTGACAGGGCCAGAGGTGAAAATCGCTTTCATCGTTGCAATTTCCCTTGGCTCACTCCTTTGCAGCGTGTCGGCCAAAGCCCAGTGGTGCATGCGGGGCGATCCTTGTGGACCGCCGCCGACATTGCCCGGTTACGTGATCATGTTGAAGCCGGAGGAAACTGCGCAACGGGCCTCGGCATGTCGGGCAGAGCAGAACGCGGAAGAGCAACGTCAGCGAGCAGCGCAACAGCCTGGCCGTGTACCTGGCCATACCGGCAGGCGATGAGCAGCAGGTCCCTCACACTCGCGCCGAGTGGCGCAAGGGCAGGCGTACGAACAGGTTGCTGAGCCAGCGACCGGGGGCAGTGACGCGCCAGGAGGTGGAGCGGTGGATCGCGGCTAGGGCCTCCCGACACGCTCCGCTCTCGACTTCCAGCGCCGCTCGCGCAGAGCGTTCGGCCGCGAGATCCGACTGCGCAGCAGACAATGCGGAACGCATCTCGTCATGGGCGGACCGCTCGGCGGTGAGTGCGGTGTGGGTCGCAATGAGCTCCGTCTGAAGCTCGGCACTGTGGTCGGGCAGAACTCCCGGCCTGTTCCCGGTCGTGTCACAATCGACCAGCGGGTGCGGCAGGGCCTCGTGGAGGAAGCGCTGCACAGCCGCGCGGATGGCGTGCCCCGCTGGAGGATCGGCGCGATGCTCCGCCATCACGGCTCGGTAGAGCGAGATGAGCTGGTCGAGGTAGGGGTCGAGGTCCGCGTCAGCGCGTAGCCGTGCAGCGACAGTCTCCGCGTCGGCGCGATCGTAGCGATCGAGCTCACGGCCCACGGCGCTCGGCGTCACCGCTCCTGTGAGGCCGCGCAGCGCGAAGTTGTGCCGCCGGAAACGATCATAGGTCTCGGGCGTGACAAAGCCGCCGAAACCGTTGCCGTCGCAGGCAATCACTGCCGAGCCGGCGGCCAACGCTTCGATCGCGCTGCGCCCGGTGGCGAAGACGATATCGTGCGTGACGAGGATGCGCTCCGGGTTGGCCTCTTCGCGATCGAGGCCGGCGACGGCAAAGGCAATCCCGCGCTCCTCGCACGCCGTGCGCAACACCGGAAGGATCGCCTCGCTCGCGCGTGGGAGGAAAGCAAGCGCGCGCAGCGGTCGCTCAGGCAGCGGTTCGGGACGGGCGGGGATGCGCGCGAGGTCGATCGCATTCGGCAGAATCATGGCCCGCTCCGCGCTGATCCCCTCACGGTTGACGACATTGTCGCGCGTGCATTCGGAGACTGCGACGTAACGACGGATCTGGGGGAAGCGGGGCGGCCGTTCGAGAGCAGGACTCCATCCATGACAGAAATGGATCGCGGGGACGCGTGGGAAGTGAATCAGCGCCTCGCCGGTGGTGAAGAAGTGCTGTGCATGGATGATATCGGGCTGATCCCCGATGCGCGCCAGGTCGTCAACGACCGGAATGCCCGCCGCCGCAATCTCCTCCGCAATAGGGCCGAGGGAAGGCGCATAGACCAGCGGCGCCAAATCGCGCGCGTGAAGGCCGAGGGCAATGTCCCTGATGACTGATTCGGTGCCGCCGCGATTCTTCAGGCTCCAGTTAACAAGCAGAACACGGAAAGAATTCTGGCATTCTGGTCCGTCACCCGCAGCGTTCGTCGAGTTCTCCGCCAATCCCGCGGCCGTGACAGGAAAGCCAGGGTAAGGACCGTGGTGGTTACCGTTACTGCTATCGCTAGACATGATTGCGGAGATACAGGGCATGGCGGATGGCATCAACGCCGCGGGGTGTCGAGAGAACTTGCCCCTGACCGCAGTCTCCATTCTTGGCGCCTGGGCATCGTTATGAAATTTACCCGGCGTGAGGCGGTATGGCGCGCTTGAGCCTCACCCCCGCGCCGCTCGCTACCGCTTCTTCGCTAGTTCCTGCTTGTGAAAAGCGCCAGCCTCTCGCTCAAGCTCCGTACGATGGTGTTCGACAAGCTCCTCGACAATGGCACCGATCGAGGGTTGCTCGCCGGGGCTTCGCTGCGCCCGCCGCATTGGATTGTTGGATAACGTCCGGGTTCAGGTCGCTGGCTACAGCGGCTAGACTTCACTCATGCTCGTCGTCGCCATCCATCATCATCAATGAACGCCAGCGCTCGGGAAAGCGTCGGGCCCGGGAGCGTACTTGGAATAGTAAGTTTCCTTCGCTTCTATGCAGTCATCCCCCAGTTGGAACGCTATGCTTGTGTCACCTTGATCGCACGCGATGACAGCAGCCCGGAAATGCTCCGCGGTTGGCTCGCTTCCACATCCGGCCAGGGACAGGGCCGCCGCGGCCAGTAGAAGGAGGGCTTTCATCGGTCTGCCTCCACAGTCTGGAACTCCCTCTCTTCATGTCTGCCAACCGTGTAGCTTGCCGCCGGAGACCGGACGCCCCGCCGCCACCGAACCAGACCACGAACGAATACGGCATCACGGGTGACCCAACCAGTTCAACAAACCCGGCCCCGGCCCGAATGTCCCCGGTGGCCAAGCTGTAGCGGACATCGGGTCGGCAGCCGCGCGAGGCGCAGAAGAAGGCTTCGGCAGCGGCCCCTCGGTCTATCGCAAACGACGCAGGACGCTCTGCGCGCGGCCGGCGCTTCCAACAAGCCGGGCGAATACAATCCCCTTAAGGCCATTAATAGGGCGCATTGTTCTGTTGGTCGCGTTCAGCGAACGGCGCCTCATTGCCCTAGCGGATGACCTTCTGATCGATCGCGTTGTCGGTACCAGCGTGACCAGGCCGATGCATATCACCACGAATACCTGGCCGATGGTGCCTCGCTGAATAAAGTTGGCGATCAACCAGAGGAAGGCGAGGAGGACGGCAGCAGGGCGGTGATAGGCATGGCGTCCGGAGCGGTTGCGCCTCCGACATATGTGCGTGCGCGAGTCGAAGTGAAGCTTCGGCGTCGAGTGCCGCGTAGGCTATGTGCCGAATGAGTGAAGATGCGCTGCCACGAACGCCGGCTCGCGCCTGCCATACAAGATGACCATGTGATAGGGCCGCCAGCAAGCGCGATGCAGCCCTTTTGAGGGGGAGCACGAATTTATGCCTTGCTTTCGTTGACCAACGCGTCCATCTCATTCGCTCCGGTTGGGCTTTTCGGCCTGTGGAAGCTCTCGACGCCGCAGGCCATCGCGTTGTTCCAGTTCTATCCGCTTTGAGAAGTACGCAACCCCTGCATACGAGCCGGGGCCAATCGGAAGCGGAGTTCAGTCATGTCAAAAGGTACCGTTAAGTGGTTTAACGGCCAGAAGGGCTACGGATTCATCCAGCCCGACGATGGATCGAAGGATGTCTTCGTCCATATCTCAGCGTTGGAACGTGCAGGTTTGCCCACTCTCAACGAGGGCCAGCAAGTAACCTACGAGGTCGAGCGCGGGCAACAAGGCAAGATATCGGCCGTCAACCTCCAAGCTGTCTGAGCAGCGTGGCGCCGTTTCGGCGGCGCCCTATTGGGAGGTGTATATGCTGAAGCATAAATACGCGGTTGGTGACCAGGTCATCGTGAGTTCCCTCACATCAAACGAAAATATTCGACCGGGAGTATATACGATCGTCAGGCTTCTGCCTCTCGCCAGAGGTCACTATCAGTATCGTGCCAAGAACGAACTTGACCGGCACGAACGTGTGTTCGACGAGAACATACTTCGTCGCTCCGATGTTTGAACGCGACCCGTCGCCTTATGCGTGCGAGTTGACGCCTGCGCAAGTGGCGTTCCTCGTCTCGTTGCTGCCTGGACCTCGTCGGACCAACGACTGTCCCGATGCAATCACGGTGGGCGGTCTCTTACGGCTCAACCTCGTTGCCTGGGACGAACCTGACCACCGGAGCGGCGGACGACGCAAGCCTAGCACCTTCGCGCTGACCAAGGCCGGAGCCGCGGCGCTTCACACGCTTCCTTCCGCGTTTGGTGAGCATTGCGCGGTCGGCGGCCGTCAACCGCCGCCACGAGGTTCTCATCGTAGATAGACGCCTCGATCATGCCGACGGCGGCGTGCGAGGACGGCTCAATTTCTTAAGCGTTGCAATCTCACGAAATACCTCGCGCGCAGGCCGGGCAGGGCTGCCGACAACCACGGCGCCAGATTGAATATCCGACATAACGCCTGATTGTGCACCGATCTGGACGCGTGCCCCAACACACACATGCTGGGCAAAACCGGCTTGACCCCCCACCACTACCCCGTCGCCGATCTCGACGGATCCCGAAATGCCCACTTGCGCCGCAATTGCGCAATGACGGCCGATCCGTACTCCGTGCGCTATTTGAACGAGATTGTCCAAGCGCGTGCCGGCGCCGATTATCGTGTCCTCCAGGGCGCCACGATCGATCGTGGTATTGGCACCCACCTCCACATCATCCTCTATCACGACACATCCTAGTTGCGGGACGGTCTGGAAACCGTGCGGCGTGATGGTAAACCCGAAACCTTCCTGCCCAATTCTCACCCCCGGGTAGATGTGCACCCGCGCGCCCAGTGATGCATGACTTATGCTGGCATGCACCCCGATCCGGCAGTCCGGACCCAATGTGACGCCCTTTCCGATTACCGCGCCGGCACCCAGCCGGCACCGAGGACCAATCTCAGCCCCGGCCTCGATCACGACATGGGCGCAGATCTCCGCGGTACTGTCGACATGAGCATCGCCGGCTACGACGGCCGTCGGATGGATGCCGGGAATGATGTCTGGCACTGGATGGAAGAGTGCCGCGACCTGCACCCAGCCTGCCTTTGGATCGGCCGTGATCAGCGGGATCGTTCCCGGAGGGACCGCAGCGAGCAGGTGCTCACTCACGAGCACCGCGCCAGCGCGTGTTTGGGCAAGTATCTTAGTCTGGCGGCCGTCGGCGACGAAGCTGATCTCGTCTGGCGTGGCGATAGCGAGCGCGGCGAGACCCGACACAAGGCGTTCGTTTGCCGGACAGGTACCTCCCACCGCGGCGGCGATAGCCGTCAGGGAATGAGGCCCCGTGCGGCTGAAGAATCGCGCATTACCCGTCTGCGGAAGGTCGTTCATGTGAAATCCTTAGCTCAATTGGGACCCGCTTCTTCCGCGAGCAGGCACCGGTCGACGCGGATGTGTCAAACAAGCGAGACACCTCCGGTGCCAGCGACCAGTCCAATGATCCTGCGACGGATATCGCTGGACAGTGCACCGGTGAGCCAGAGCGCCATGTGACTAAGTCATCGCAAGCCGCGGGATGAGGCGCGCGATTGAAGCCGAGAGGGTGGCGGCCAGTGGCGGCAGCGCTTGCGCTATTCCTTCCCATGGGGGACCGGGTTCATCGGCGCGCGTTGACCCGCTTGGCCCGTCAATGCCCTGTTCAACCGAACGAGGCAGGCTAGGGGACTACGATCGGTCTCTAAATTAGCCATATCTTCAATGAGTTACATGGTGAGCCCGGTGGGAATCGAACCCACGACCCCAAGATTAAAAGTCTCGTGCTCTACCGACTGAGCTACGGGCTCATGCAACATCCAAATGGGGCGCGCTTTAGAACGCCAACTACGGCGTGGGGTCAAGCCGTAATACAACGGCCCCACGACCAGACGGTCCGCCAAAACCCTGGCCAAAACACCTTGGCCGTTAACCTTTCCTTCAACCTCTCGCGGTAAGGATGCAGGCTCTTGCGCCGTCCGGAGGTTCCATCCTTTGCCCGCCAGCCTTACCCAACAGGATGTCACGCGGCTGCTGTCCAACCCGTCGGCCGAGGCCCGAGCGGAACTCGGCCAGACGATCGGGGACATGCTGGCCGATTCGGGCCTGGCGCCGCACGAGATCGAGCTGGCGCACGATATCGTGCGCGTCCTCGCCGCCGATATCGAAGAACAGGTCCGCACCGCGCTGTCCCGCAGCCTGCGCCATGCCGGCCACCTGCCGCGCGATGTGGCGCTGCGGCTGGCGACGGACGTCGATTCCGTTGCCTTGCCGATGCTGGCCGACTCCCTGATGCTGTCGGATGAGGATCTGATCGCTATCGTCCGCGGCGGGTCGGGCGTGCGGCAGGAGGCGATCGCCGGCCGGCGGGGCCTGGGAGAGTCGGTGTCCGACGCGCTGGTCGTCCACGGTGGCGAACAGGCCGTCGTCGTCCTCATGCAGAACCCTTCCGCTCGGATCAGCGAAGCCAGCCTGACGCACGCGACGGACCGGTTCGCGCACAGCGACAGCGTCAAGCAGGCGATGGTCCTGCGCAACACCCTGCCGATCACCGTGGCGGAGCGCCTCACCGCGCTCGTGTCGAAGGAACTGCAGGACCATCTGGTGCGCAATCACGCCCTGCCGCCGCAGATCGCGGCCGATCTCGTGCTGCGGTCGCGGGAACACGCCATGATCCGTCTGAGTGCGGGCGCCTCGGACGAGGCGCTGGTCCAGATGGTCACCCAGATGGAGCACAACGGCCGCCTGACGCCGACCCTGCTGCTGCGGGCCCTGTGCACCGGGGATATTGCGTTCTTCGAGATCGCGATGGCGGTCAAGGGCGGCGTTCCGTTGGAGAACGCGCAGGCGCTGATCCACGACCGCGGCCGCAACGGCTTGACGGCCCTCTACCGCAAGGCCGGCATGCCCGAACGGCTGCTGACCGCGACCCAAGCGGTGATCGACGTGCTGGCCGAGACGGGCTTTGACGGCAATGCGAGGGACCTGGAGCGTTTCCGCGCCCGCGTCATCAGCCGTGTGCTGACATGCGTGTCGTTCCTCGATCCCGAGGATGCGGACTACCTTCTCGACAAGTTGGGCGACATCCTCGTCCACACCCCGGACGGGGAGCTTCCGTCCGATGCCCAGCGCGAACCGGCGGATGCGCTGACCTAACGCGTCACGCCGCTACCAGCTTCTTGATCGCCGCCTCCGCGTCGGGGGCGCTCCAATCGGCGGCGCCTTCCAGCGATGCCACCTGGCGGTTTGCCGTGTCTATGATGAATGTCGTGGGAATCCCCCGCACGCCGAACGCGTGCGCCAGATCGCCGTGCGGGTCCAGCAGCACCGGCAAACTGGTGATGTCGTGCCGTCCGAACCAGGCCGAGACCGCCGATGCGCCGCCACGGTCCGAGGAAATCGGCATCACCGCGATGTCGGACGACGCCAGCGTCTTGGACAGGGCGGCCAGCGACGGCATCTCCTCCACGCAGGGCATGCACCATGTGGCCCAAAGGTTGACCACCATCCCGCGTCCCTTGAAGTCGGAGAAGTGATGCTTCGACCCGTCGGCGCCGAAAAACGCGATGTCCGGCACCGGCTTGGGTGGGTCGAACCGGACCAGGCCATGCAATGGCGACGGCGGTGCCGCGCGTGGTTTGCGTGGGCGGACTACGGCGGCTAGGGTGCCGCCCGCCGCCGCGGTCAGGACGTGGCGACGCCGTATCATCGCGCCGGAACCCGCTTCGTGAACGACCCAACCGACTCCGACCACCGACCTAACGCGCCGGCCAACATGCAGTGGGGCGGCCGCTTCGCCGCCGGCCCATCGGTGATCATGCAGGACATCAACGCCTCCATCGGGTTCGACCAGAAACTCTGGCGCCAGGACATACGCGGTTCCCGCGCCCACGCCGCCATGCTGGCCAGGATCGGGATCCTGTCACCCGCAGATGAGACGGCGATCGCCGCCGGTCTAGAGGCAATCGGACAGGAAATCGAGGCCGGGCGCTTCGACTTCGACGCCGGCCTCGAAGACATCCACATGAATATCGAGGCTCGCCTGACCGACCGCATCGGGGAAGCGGGGAAGCGTTTGCACACCGCGCGCAGCCGCAACGACCAGGTGGCTACCGATTTCCGCCTGTGGGTGCGCGACGCCATTGACGGGCTGTCCGCCCAGGTCGCCGACGTGATGCTGGCGCTGGCACAGGTCGCTGCGCGCCATGCCGCCGATCCGATGCCGGGGTTCACCCATCTGCAGACCGCGCAGCCGGTGACCTTCGGCCATCACATGCTGGCCTATGTCGAGATGCTGAACCGCGACCGCGGCCGCCTTGCCGACACACGCGCTCGCCTGAACGAATGTCCGCTCGGTTCCGCCGCGTTGGCAGGCACGTCGTTCCCGATCGATCGCGCCATGACCGCCGCGGCCCTGGGCTTCGACCGGCCAACGGCGAACAGCCTCGACGCCGTGTCGGACCGGGATTTCGCGCTGGAGTTCCTGTCCGCCGCGGCGATCTCCGCCATGCACCTCTCCCGCCTGGCCGAGGAGATCGTGATCTGGTGCAGCGCGCCTTATCGTTTCATCCGGCTATCGGATGCCTTCACGACCGGATCGTCGATCATGCCGCAGAAGCGCAATCCGGATGCGGCGGAACTGGTCCGCGCCAAGACCGGCAGGGTGACCGGCGCGCTGGTCGGCCTGCTGACGGTGATGAAGGGCCTGCCGCTGGCCTACGCAAAGGACATGCAGGAGGACAAGGAACCGGTGTTCCAGGCCGCCGAGGCCTGGGCGCTGTCGCTTGCCGCCACCGCCGGCATGGTGCGTGACATGGTCCCCGACACCGACCGCATGCGTGCCTTCGCGGGGTCCGGCTTCGCCACGGCCACCGATCTGGCCGATTGGCTGGTGCGCGTGCTGCGCCTGCCGTTCCGCAGCGCCCATCACGTCACGGGGCGGCTGGTGGCAATGGCCGAGGCGCGCGGCGTCGGTTTGTCAGAGCTGTCCCTGGCGGAGATGCAGTCGGTCGAACCGGGCGTCACTGCTGATGTGTTCTCCGTGCTGACGGTCGAGGCATCGGTCGCGTCGCGCACAAGCTACGGCGGCACCGCTCCGGCCAATGTCGCGGCGCAGGCCCAACGCTGGCTGAAGGCGCTGGCATGAGGACGGGGATCGCGCTGGCCCTGGCGCTGGGCCTTTTGCTGGCCGCCTGCGGAAAAAAGGGACCACCGGACCCGCCCGGCCCCCCCAGCGAGGTGATCTATCCGCATACATATCCGTCGCGTTAGCGGCAGGAAAAGCGTAGACGTCACGCACGCCTGAAGCAGCATTCGGGCGCCGCGCTTGCGAATCCGCGCTATGGTGATTCCGCACGCATGCGCGGTGGTATCCCCATCGCACGTGCGGGTTTGAACAAGAGACCGAGCGCATGCGCGTTTGAAAAGAGACCACGCGTTTGCGCGTTGGTAAGGCATCGACGAACCGGGCAGGAAGGGCGATTGGGCGAACGCCTCGACAGAACGTGGTGGCATCGCGCGCGGCATCATCCGGTGACGCGCCATTCCGGTTTCGTGCTCTGGCATTGCTCCCGCGCGGCGCATCGCATGCTGCTGATGGCGATGGGCATGCTGGTGGTAATGTGCAGCCTCCTTGCGTTCGGTGCGTGGCAATTGTCGCAGCGGCCGATCAATGGGCTGTGGTTGGCCAACCGCCTGAACGCCGCCCTGACCGAACGCGCCGCTCCGGTGCGCGTGGCATTCGGTGCCGTGACCCTCTCCTGGAGCGGTTTCAGCCTGGGCGTGGATGAACCGATCGACCTGCACGTATCGGAAATCTCGCTGGTTGACACCCAGAACCGCAAGATCGCCACCGCCTCCGACGCCAAGCTAGGATTTTCCTTCTCGGACCTCATTTTCGGCAAGATTTTTCCCCGATCGGTGGAGGTCGAACACGCGTTGCTGATCCTGTCGCGCGATTCCGCCGCGATGGAGCCGGGCGGGGAGGAGGAGCAGCGGTCGATCCCGCTCGACCAGCTTTCGGCCAGCCTCAACCACCGCGCGGGCGCCGATGCCGTTGCCGAGGTCGGACGGGGCGCCGACATCCCGGAGATCCCGTCGCAACTGCGGGAGGTGCGTTTCCACGACACCGATATCGTCTTTCGCGATGCCGCCGCCCATCTCGACTTGCGCGGGCAGCACATGGACCTGGACGTGGTCCGTCTGCGCAACGGCCATATCCGGGGGCGCCTGACCGCGCCGCTGACCGTGGGACGTGAAACCGCGAAAGTCAGGGCGGCCATGGACCTCGTCCCGGGTGGCGACAGCACCGCCGAGATCCGGGTCGCGCCGTTCCGCCCCGCCGCGATGGCGCAGTCCAGCCAGCTGGCTTTCCTGCGCGTCTTCGACGCGCCGATGAGCCTGGATGCCAGGGCGGTCCTGGACCACAACTGGTATCCGGCTCATATCCAGGCCTCGGCACGGCTGGGGGCCGGACAGATCCGCCTCGGTGCCGGCGCCGTGCCGGTTCAAAGCGGCGTGGCCGTCATCTCGGGATCGCCGGCGAGCATGACGCTGTCGCGCCTGCACCTCGTGTTCAAGCAAGCGGCTGACGGCATCCCGGAAGTGGCCGACGTGGACGGCACGCTGACCCGCACCGCGGACCGGATCGCAATGACGCTGAACGTTGCCGCCGGCCATATCGACGCCGCCGACCTGCCGATGATCTGGCCCACCGGTATCGGCGGCGGCGCCAGGCCCTGGATCGCGGAACACGTCACCGGCGGCATCGCCAATGGCACTGCGTCCTTCGCCGTCGAAGGCGACGAGCGCCTGCAGGACGTCACCGTGACCCAGGCATCCGGTGACCTGGACGTGGAGAACGCCGTCTTCACCTGGATCGATCACATGCCCCCGATCGATCAGGGCATGGTGCGCCTGCATCTGGTCGATCCGGACACGCTGGACATCCTGATGACGGGCGGTCACCAGCGCGTGGGTCCGGGCAAGCCGGACCTGATCGCCTCGGACGGCCGCATGCGGATCACCGGGCTGATGCAGCACGACCAGTTCGCCGACCTGCGTCTCGGCGTGAAAGGCCCGGTCACCAGCGCCCTGTCGCTGCTGAGCGAACCGCGCCTGAAGCTGCTGTCGGCGCATCCGATCGGGTTGAAGCCGAACGCGGGGGACGTGTCGGGGACGCTCGCTTTCCAGTTTCCGCTGGAACACAAGCTGCAGATGGACGACGTGGCGATCCACGCCGATATGCGCTTGAACCAAGTCCACCTGCCCGACGTCGTCGCCAAGCATGCGCTGGACGGCGGCGTCTTCGACATGTCGGTCGGCCGTGACGGGTTGACGCTGAAGGGGACAGGCAACATCGCCGCCATTCCGCTGACCATTGACGGCAGCATGGACTTCCGCGCCGGACCGCCGAACCAGGCGGTGCAGACAATCACCGCATCGGGCGAGGCGACCGTGGGCGCCCTGGCCAACGCAGGACTGCCGGTCGCCGATACGCTGTCCGGGTCGCTGGCGATGACCGCTAATCTGGTGGAACGGCGAGACGGCACCGGAACGGTTCGGCTGAGCGGGGATCTGGGAAAGGCGACACTGACCTTCGCGCCGCTGGCGTTCAGCCGGCCTTTGGACCGAGCCGCCAGCGCGACGGCGGTGCTGACCCTTTTCCACGACCAGTTGACCGGTGTCGAGCGGTTCAGCGTGACCGGCGACGGCGTGTCGGCCGCGGGGTCCGTGTCGCTGCCGCCGGGTCAGGCCAAACTGGTGACGCTCGACCGCTTGGTGCTGGGCCGCACCGATGCGCGCGGCACCGTGCGCATCGCGGCCGACGGCGCGATCGCCGTCGCCTTGCAGGGACCGGTGATCGATTTGTCGGCGAAGCTGACCGAAACCGGCAAGCCGGACGAGCCGCCGACCAGCACGCCGCCGTGGACGCTGACGGGACGGTTCGACCGTGCGGTCCTGGCGCACGATGTCTTGGCGAGGGACTTGTCGATGGCAGCCTCTGGCGGCGGGGACAAGCTCGGTTTGATGGACGTGACCGGAACGATCGATTCCGGCACCGGCTTTTCGCTGCGCCTGGCGCCATCGGCGGACCGGCGGCATTTATCGGTCCAGGCGGGCGATGCCGGCCGGTTCCTGCTGGGACTGGACGCGGTCAAGGGATTGAGCAAGGGACAACTATCGATCGAAGGCGACCTGCCGCCGGGGATCGGCCTGTCGCCGTTGACGGGGACCATGTCGATCGAAGACGCGGTGGTGCGGAACTCTCCGGTGCTGGGCAAGCTGCTGCAGGCGATCACGCTGTACGGACTGGTCGACGCCCTGCGTGGGCCGGGGATGGGGTTCAACCGGATCAGTTCGCCTTTCCGCTATGACGGGCATGACCTCTACCTCGACGACGCCGTCGCCGAGAACAGTTCCCTCGGCTTGACCGCGAAGGGGCGGATCGGCCTGGGCAAACGAGGCTCTGCTTTGAGTGGAACGATCGTGCCGGCCTATTTCTTCAACGCGCTGCCGGGGCGCATCCCGTTGATCGGTCGCCTGTTCAGCCCCGAGAAAGGGGGCGGGCTGTTCGCGGCGCGGTTCGACGTGGACGGCCCGATCGGCGATCCGAACGTGTCGATCAATCCCGTCAGCGCGCT
>NZ_DASZTJ010000217.1:0-14381 GCF_035548235.1 Rhodopila sp. | reverse complement strand
ACAGCAACCGTGGCATACCGGGTAGTGTAGAGACTGACGACAAGGAGCGATCGGCATGCGCCCCAATCCCCTCGCGGATCTGCTGGCATTCCTGACGCAGCCCCGTTGGACCACGCCGGTGTTCTGGCTGCTGATCCTGGTGGCGGTCGTGATCGCCATTCGCGCCTGGCGCATCGACCCCAGCCAGCGGAGCGGCCGGATCCTCGGCATCGCGGGGCTTCGCTTCCTGATGGGCGCGATGTGGTGGCAGCAGTCGCTGTGGAAGATCCCGCCGAACTTCGACGGCCTGAAATACTGGATGGAACAACAGGTCGCCCATGCCGCCATCCCGCTGCAGGGCGACCTGGTCGGCACCGTCGTGCTGCCGAACCTGGCGCTGTTCGGCCCCCTGGTCTACGCGATCGAGGTCGCGATCGGCGTATCCCTCATGCTGGGCGCGTTCTCCCGCCTTGGCGCCCTGCTCGGCCTGCTCATGGGGCTCAATCTCTGGCTCGGGCTGTATTCGGCCCCCGGCGAGTGGCCATGGACCTATATGTTCCTGGTCATGATCCAGGCGCTGTTCGTCATCGACCCGCCAGGCCGAGCGCTGGGCTTGGATGCGGTGATGGGGCGGCGGATGTGATCGGCGGCGGCTACCCGTAGCACCCCGCCTGCCGTCCCCGCTCCCGCACCAGCGCCAGGACGGAACGGCACAGCGGCATCGCCTCCCCGACCACCTCGCCCAGTTCGACCACGGCGCCCAGCAGCGCGTCGATCTCCATCGGGCGGCCGCGTTCCAGGTCCTGCAGCATCGAGGTCTTGTGCTCGCCGACCTCCGCCCCGCCGGCGATGCGCTTGTCGACGTCGATGGCGAAGCGCACGCCCAGCGCTTCGGCGACGGCCTTCGCCTCCAGCATCATGCCGCGGCACAGGGTCCGCAGGCCGTCGTCGCCGGTGATGCGGTCCAGCGTCGACATCGTCAGCGCGCTGATCGGGTTGAAGGCCAGGTTGCCCCAGAGCTTGACCCATAGCTCGTCGCGGATCTTCGGCCGGACCGGCGCCTTCAGGCCGGCGGCGATCAGGGTCTTCGACAGCGCCTCGATGCGCGGGCTGCGCGACCCGTCCGGCTCGCCCAGGGTGAAGCGGTCGCCATAGGTGTGCTCGATCACCCCCGGCTCGACCACCTCGGCCGCCGGATAGACCACGCAGCCGATCGCGTGGCGCGGATGCAGCACGTCCCAGAGTGTCCCGCCGGGATCGACGCTCTGCACCACGCGGTCGCGGTACGGACCGTCGAGGCCGTAGAAATACCAGTAGGGGATCCCGTTGATCCCGGTCACCAGCGCGCTGTCCGGCCCCATCATGGCGGCGATCGCCGCCGCCGCCGGGGGCAGGCCGTGCGCCTTCAGCGTCACCACCACGTAGTCGTGGATCCCCGCTTCCCCGGCCGACCCGACGCAGCGCGGCCGGACGGTCACGCTCCCGCCCCCGGACCGGAGCGTCACGCCGTTGGCCTGCATCGCCGCCAGGTGCGGGCCGCGGGCGATGAAGGTCACGTCCACGCCGGCCTGGGCCAGCTTCACGCCCATGAAGCCGCCGATCGCCCCGGCGCCGAAGATCGCGACCTTCATGCGGTCAGGCCAAGCTTCTCGGCCAGGCCGATGCGCTGGAGCTTGCCGGTGGCGCCCTTCGGGATCTCCTGCAGGAAGACGATCTTCCGCGGCACCTTGAACGCCGCGAGCTTGGCCGAACAGAATTCCCGCAATTCGGTGTCCTTCACCGTCTGGCCTTCGCGCAGCACGATGGCCGCGGCGACTTCCTCGCCCAGCTTGGCGTGCGGCATGGCGAAGGTCAGGCACTGCGCGACGGCGGGGTGGTCGGAGAGGATCTCGTCCACCTCCAGCGGCGACACCTTCTCCCCGCCGCGGTTGATCAGCTCCTTCAGCCGCCCGGTCAGGCGCAGATAGCCCTTTTCGTCCAGCACCCCCTGGTCGCCGGTGCGGAACCAGCCGTTGGTGAAGGCCGAGGCGTTGGCGGACGGGTTGTTCTCGTACCCGGCGGTGACGTTGCGGCCGCGGATGACGACCTCGCCCAGCCCGCCCGGCGGCAGCAGATTGCCCGCTTCGTCCATGATCGCGATGTCGGGGCCGGACGCGATCCCGACACAGCCGGGGAAGCGCGAGCGGGGCGGCAACGGGTTGGAGGCCATCTGGTGCGAGGCCTCGGTCATCCCATAGGCCTCGATCACCGGCACGCCGAACGCCGTTTCCAAGGCCTGCATCACCGGCCCGGGCAGCGAGGACGACGACGACCGCAGGAAGCGCAGACGCCCCGCCTCGATCGCCGCCTTGTTGCGCGGCGCCAGTTCCAGGATCGCCTGGTGCATCGTCGGGACCGCCGTGTACCAGGTCGGGCGGACCTCGTTGAACCAGGTGAAGAAGCGGAACGCGTTGAAGCCCGGCGTGCAGGACACCGCCGCGCCGGCCGCGAGGCTGGACAGCGTCGCCGCGATCAGCCCGTGGATGTGGAACAGCGGCATGATGTTCAGGCACACGTCGTCCGGCGTCAGCGCCAGCGTCTCGGCGATATGATAGGCCGAGGCGGTCACGTTGATGTGGCGCAGCGGTACGATCTTCGGCCGCGAGGTGGTGCCCGAGGTGTGCAGCACCAGCGCGACGTCCTCGGCCTGGGCCATCCCCGGATTCGCCGGCGTGCCGCCCGGCCCGGCGCCGCCGAGGGTGAAGTCGCCGGCCGCCTCGCCGGGAACCAGCTCGACCACCGGGATGTTGCGCGCGGCGGCGACGGCGCGGGCCGGGGTGTCCATGCCGGCCAGCACCACCAGCGCCTTGGCGTTGAGGTCGCTCAGGTAGAAATCGAACTCCTCGGCCTTGTAGGCGGGGTTCAGCGGGGCAGTGGTGGCGCCGCAGGCGATGGCGACGAAGCTGGAGGCGGCTTCCGGCCCGTTCGGCGTCACCAGCGCGACCCGGTCGTTGCGGCCGATGCCCATGCCGTTCAGCGCGCCGACCGTGCGCTTCGCCAGTGCCCGCAGGCCGCCATGGGTCAGCCACGGCCTGCCCGGCGCGCCGATCGCAGGGGCCGTGTCGGCGCCTTTCTCCAGCAGGACTTCCACCGTATTGGCTGGGTATTCGGTCATCCAATCCTCCGCGAAGACGCCTGGTTGTCGGTTGCATGCGCAAAAGCACGAAGCGCCCGCACAGGCAAGAGACCAGGGACCGGACAGGCAGGAGACCATGCGCGCCGGCAACGATCCGGATCGGGGCGCGTTAAGTCCGGTTCATCGATGGGACCGAACCATGGCCGAAGCCGGCGAAGCCTCCCCGCATCTCGACCGCAAGGAACGCCGCCAGGCCGCCGCGGGCGCGCCGATCGGCGCGATCGTCATCCACGAGATCGTCCGCGACCAAGGCGAGGAAGAGCTGGAGCGCTCGACCACGGGCCTCGCCCTGTCGGCGCTCGCCGCGGGGCTGTCGATCGGCTTCTCGTTCCTGGTGCAGGCCTTCATCCAGGCGGCGCTGCCCGAGGCGGGCTGGACCCACCTGGTTTCGGGCTTCGGGTATAGCGTGGGATTCCTGATCGTCATCCTGGGCCGGCAGCAGTTGTTCACCGAGACGACGCTGACCGCGATGATCCCGGCGCTGACGCGGCCGACACGCGCCATGGCGCTGGGGACGGTGCGGGTCTGGGCCGTGGTGCTGATCGGGAACCTGGCGGCGACCTGGGTCTTCGCCACGATCGTTGCCCTGGCGCACCCGTTTCCCGACGCGACGGAGCAGGCGATGCGCCAGATCGCCGGTCAGGTCATGACGCAGCCGTTCGGCCGCACGGTGCTGCTGGGCGGGTTCGCCGGCTGGCTGATCGGGTTGATGGTCTGGCTGCTGCCGGGCGCGGGTCCCAGCCGGCCCCTGATCATCATCCTGCTGACCTACGTCGTCGCGATCTGCCAGTTTCCGCACATCATCGCCGGTTCCACCGAAGCCGCCTTCGCGGTCTGGAGCGGACTGGCCCCCGGCACGGACTACCTGACGCGGTTCCTGCTGCCGGTACTGATCGGCAATTCCTTGGGCGGAACGATCCTCGCGGCGCTGCTGAACCATGCGCCGGTCGTGGAACGGCTCAGTGAGCCTGGACCGGATGATCGAGGTTGACCATCGCGGGGATCATCGCCGGGATTTGGGCCGGGATTTGGGCCGGGATTTGGGCCGGCTGCGGGGTCAGCATGGTCTGGTTGGCGTCGGGCACCCCGCGCTGCTGGTCCGGGCTATAGCGGCTGAAGGCGGGCCGGGGACGCAGCGGGTCCTCTGCCCCCTGCCCGTGGCGGGCGGCTTTCTGCAGGGCGTGCCAGGCGCGGATGTCGTTCTCGGTGACGAATCCCTTGCCTTCGGTGTCGATGTCGCGGAAATGCCGGGCGACGGTCTTGTAGCCGGTCTTGGCCTGATCCAGCGTCAGATGGCCGTCATGCGTCACGTTCGCCTGATTGAAGCGTTCCTCCCACGACATGTGGGTGTGCTTGGGCGCCGACTCCTCGGCGAAGACGGGCTGGATGACACCCGCCAGCAGAACGACAATGCATAACCGCTTCATCAATGGGCCTCGAATGATTGATCGCGACGGACGGTAGCGGCGAATTGCTAAGAAAGGATGAATCCGCCTTGGCTTTCGGTCCGTGGCCGGGATCGGCCGGCGGCGCCTTAGGGCGCGGATTGATCGCGCGGCCCGTCACGACCAGTATCCGGACGTCATTCAATGGGGAGGTTCCCGCAATGGCCTATGAAGGGATGATCGCCGAAACCGTCAGCATCGTCGGCGACAAGAACCAGCCTATCACCGCCTATGCCGCTCGGCCCCTCGGGCCCGGCCCGTTCCCGGGCGTCGTGCTGATCCACCACCTGCCCGGCTGGGATGAATGGTATCGCGAGGCGACGCGCAAATTCGCCCATCACGGCTATGCCGCGATCAGTCACAACCTGTACCACCGTTCCGGCACCGGCGATCCCGGCGACGTCGCCGCCAAGGTCCGCGCAGAGGGCGGGGTGCCGGACTCCCAGGTGATCGGCGATACCGAGGGCGCGGTGCAATGGCTCAAATCCCAGCCATGGCAGAACGGCAAAGCCGGCGTGTTCGGCACCTGCTCCGGCGGACGGCACACGTTCCTGTACGCCTGCCACACGAAAAGCATCGAATGCGCCTTGGAACTCTGGGGCGGCCGCGTGGTCATGAGCAAGGATGAACTGACCTCGAAACAACCCGCCGCGCCGATCGATTTCACCGCGAACCTGGCCTGTCCGCTGCTGGGCCTGTTCGGCAACGAGGACCGGGCGCCGACCCCCGAACAGGTGGACCGGCACGAGGCAGAGCTGAAAAAGCATGGCAAGACCTATGAGTTCCATCGCTACGATGGTGCCGGCCATGGTTTCTTCTATTACGACCGACCGATGTACCGGATCGAGCAGGCGTTGGACGGCTGGCAGAAAGTGTTCGCGTTCCTGAAGAAATACACCGCCTGATGTGCACCTCGATCGTCGAGGTCATCAGCGCCGAAGGCCACGGCCGGGGCGCTGATGGGTGGTTTCAGGTGACACAGGCCGTCGTGTCATACGACCACCCCCACCACGCGCTGCTGGAGGAAGCGATCGTCATCGACTTCCTGAACACGGCATTGGGTCCCGGCGCGCGGGCGGCGGTGGAGTTGACGCTGGACTCGGCGAAGGCCCTGAACGCGGCGCTGACCCGCGCCATCGCCGCGGCGGAACGGGAGGAGAGCGCACGGCACCGGTGACGGGACGTCGATCGCCGGTCCGGGGGTGCCGTCTCCCGCGCGTGTCCGACACCCGCCGTCGACCTTCCGTCATGGCCCGGCGGCGTCAGCTTGAAATCCGCTTCGTGCTTCCCGCCTCGGGCGATCCCGCCGCGGGCTTCAGATAGACGGCCAGGCAGGCAACGCAGATCCCGAGTCCGGTCAGCGGATATTTCAAAGCGATCAGCGCCGCGCCGCCGAACAGGCATAGCGTCGCAACCGCGCGCAGCAGCATCACCTTGCGCACGCGCGGCATCGGTTTCTCGGCCGGATTGATGAGTTCCCAAATCAGCAGGACATAGGTCGCGTTCACGAGGAAGAAGATCGCGGCATAGAACGAGACAGGCTGCGCCCCAAGCTTGCTGACCGCCATCCAGGCGGTCGAGAGCGGAAGCAGGGACGCAGAGAACAAATGCCCGAAGTTGAACCACACCAGCCGTGGCGTCGCCTCGACGGCATAGCGCATCAGGTGATGGTGGTTGGTCCAGACGATCGCAATGAACAGATAGCTCACCGCGTAGCTGAGCCAGACATGCCAGAGCGAAAGGAGCGCCGCGAAGGTGGGGTCCTCGGGCGGGCGAAGGTCCAAGACCAGCACGGTGATCAGGACGGCGAAGATGCCGTCCGAGAAGACACTCAGCCGCTCGGGGGACGCTGCGCGCACCGTCGGTTCTCCCGTCTTGGAGCGCGATGACCGGAGCGGACTCGCCGCGGGTCTCGCGCGGTCAAACAAGGACCTGAAGCATGACGAGGGAGCGGAAGCGAGATCGCCCCTGCGTCGGGACGCCAGGCGATCGCTTCCGGAACGTCCCCTACCGCCCCAGCACTTTCCCGATCATCCGCATCGCGTAATCGACCCCTTCGGCGTCCACGTCCAGGTGCGTGCAGGCCCGCACGCGATACGGCCCCACCGTCGACAGCATCACGCCTTCCAGCCGCACGCGGTCCGCGAGCGCGTCCGCCGTCAGCCCGGTCGCCGACGTGTCGAAGAACACCAGGTTCGTCTCCGGCTCTTCCACCGCCAGCCCGGGAACCTGCGCCAGGCCGCGGGCCAGGGTGCGGGCGTTGGCGTGGTCCTCGGCCAGCCGGTCGACATTGTGGTCCAGCGCGTACAGGCAGGCCGCGGCGCAGATCCCCGCCTGCCGCAGCGAACCGCCCAGCCGCTGCTTCCACCGCCATGCGGCGTCGATGAAATCCGCCGGCCCGCACAGCACCGCGCCCAGCGGCGCGCCGAGGCCCTTGGTGAAATCCAGCCAGACGCTGTCGCATCCCGCCACCATGTCGCGCGTCGCCACGCCGCTGGCGACGACGGCGTTCATCAGCCGAGCGCCGTCCATATGGGTGCGCATGCCGCGCCGATGGGCGGCGTCGGTCACGCTGGTCAGCAATTCCAGCGGCCAGACCGAACCGCCGCCGGCATTGGCCGTCTGCTCGACTTCCAGCAGCGTCTGCGGCGGCGCGTTCCGCCGCGGCTCCAGCCACGCCGCGTCGATCGCGGCGGCGTCGAACATGCCCCGCGCGCCCCTCAGGCCACGGACCGAAGCCCCGGCCAGCGCGCCGGGACCGCCGCCTTCGTTGATGAGGATATGGCTGTGCTCATGCGCCAGGATCTCGTCGCCCGGCCGGCAATGGGTCAGGATCGCAACCTGGTTGCACATCGTCCCCGACGGCAGGAACATCGCCGCTTCCTTGCCGGTCAGCGCGGTCATCCGGTCGCACAGCGCATCGATCGTCGGATCGTCGCCATGCTGCTCGTCGCCGACCTCGGCCCGCATCATCGCCTCTTTCATCGCAGGCGACGGCCGCGTCTGCGTGTCGGAGTAGAGGTTGACGCGCACCGGCGGCAACGACCGGTCCTGACGGGGCGGGGCAAAAACCATGCGACACGCTCTCTATGACGTAACGGGCACACCATAGACGTCGCGGGCCCGTTTGCGGAAGGCGTTGACCATGCGCCGCACCGCTTCGTTGAACACGACGCCGATCGCCGCCTGCAGGATGCGGCTGCGGAACTCGAAATCGACGAAGAACGAGACCTCGGTGCCGTCCGGATGGGGCAGGAACTCCCACTGGTTGTTCAGGTACCGGAATGGACCGTTTTCGTATCTCACCACCACCTTGCGCGGACGATCGAGGCTGACGCGGCTGGTGAAGGTCTCGCGGAACGGCCCGAAGCCGATCGTCAGGTCCGCGACCAGTTCCGTGGCGGTCTGCTTGCGCACGCGCGCGGCGACGCACCAGGGCAGGAACTGCGGATACTTGCCGACATCGGCGACCAGGTCGAAGAGTTGTTCCGGCGTATACGGGACGACCTGCCGCTCAGCATGCGTGGGCATCAGGCAGGCTGCGCGTCGGCTACTCTGACCGCGGCTTCCCTGGCGGCGCGGAGCGCGGCGAAATCGTCATCGGCGTGGTAGGAACTGCGGGTCAGCGGGGTCGCCGAGACCAGCAGGAAGCCCTTGCCGCGGGCGATCGCGGCGTAGTCCTCGAACTCCTCGGGCGGGACGAAGCGGTCGACGGCGGCGTGCTTGACCGTCGGCTGCAGGTACTGGCCGATCGTCAGGAAGTCGACATCGGCGATCCGCAGGTCGTCCATCACCTGCATGATCTCGGCACGCGTTTCGCCCAGGCCGACCATCAGGCCCGACTTGGTGAAGATCGTCGGATCGATCTGCTTGACCCGGTCCAGCAGGCGCAGCGACTGGTAATAGCGCGCACCGGGCCGGATGCCGGGATACAGCCGCGGCACCGTCTCCAGGTTGTGGTTGAAGACGTCGGGATGGGCGGCGGCGACGGTCTCGGCGCCGCCGGGCTTGCGCAGGAAGTCGGGGGTCAGGACCTCGACCGTCGTGCCGGGTGCGGCGGCGCGGATGGCGGCGATGACCCGGGCGAAATGGTCGGCCCCGCCATCCGGCAGGTCGTCGCGATCGACCGAGGTGATGACGACATGCCGCAGCCCCAGCCGCGCGACGGCGTCGGCGACGCGGTCGGGCTCATCGGCCTGCAGCGGCGCCGGCTGGCCGGTCCGCACGTTGCAGAAGCTGCAGGCGCGGGTACAGGTATCGCCCATGATCATCATGGTGGCGTGGCGCTGGGACCAGCACTCCCCGATATTGGGGCAGGCGGCTTCCTCGCACACCGTCACCAGCCGATTGTCGCGCATCAGGGTGCGGGTTTCGTGGTAGATCGGATGGGTCGGCGCCTTGACCCTGATCCACGCTGGCTTGCGCTGGATCGGGTTGTCCGGCCGATGCGCCTTTTCCGGGTGGCGCGGCGGCTGGACCATGCCGGCGCCAGGCGGCGGGACGGCCGGCCCGGCGCCGGCCATTTCAGTCCCGCGATGATCGATGGTAAGACGGATTTTCGCCATGCGGCGAAGATGTGATCACCCGGGCAGGGGGCGTCAAGCGGCGATTGGACATCCCGTCCGTGCGGGGCGTTTCACGCCATCTCGGCACAGTGAGAACCGGAAAAAATAACACAGGGCGTACATTACTGGACAAATCGCCGGCAGACTGTATCATATCATGAGAGTTCAGCCCAAAATGAGCATTCAACAAAAAACGTCCTCCAGCCCCGAGACGCTGCGCTTGAAATCCTCCAGCATGGTTGCTTGCCTTTTCGGCGGTTCATCAAATATGAAGACCAACTTTGTTGAATAGTCGGGCGTCCGTTTCATCAGGCGCTTTCGTCCCACTCTCCGCTTGGCGATCTGGTCTGAGGCATGGGTATCGCGTGTGATCTGACGATCAGGTTTGGTTCCGCCGGCAATAGCCTCGGCTATCTAGGCGGCGGCTGGGCGCGCTCCGAACCGGATTTCACCTGGGGGATCGAGGCCGAAAGCCACCTCGTCTTCCCGCGCGTCGGCGCCGGGGACGAGTTCATCCTGACGCTGGACATCATTCCGTTTGTCCATCCCCCCGAGGTTCCCAGCCAGCGGCTGATCGTTTCTGTGAACGATACGGTGCTCGGGTCGACCAACCTGTCGCGTCCCACCTTGCTCGCCTACCGGATCCCCGGCGCCCTCGCCAGACGTTCGGATCGGATGGTGGTGATCCTCCAGCACCCCGACGCGGCACGGCCGAAGGATTTCGCCGCGGCGGACGACGACCGCAACCTCGCGTTCGCGGTGTCCGAGGTGAAGTTGCACAGCGTGACGGCGGAGGCGAACGGAAACGCCGCGGTGCTGCCGCCGGGCCTCATGCTGGCGCCCAGCGCCGAAGAGGCGCGCGGCGTGGACGACGTCGCGGCGTGGGCAGCGAGCCGCGCCGGCCTGTCGATCCCGGAGATCGCGATGCGGTTCGAATCGGTCGGGGAGAACTGCGAGTTCGGCCTGTGGCAGCGTCGCTGCGATTCCGAACCGTTGGGGTTGCTGCGGTTCTCCAGCACCTTCATGCGCAACCTGATCCGCGGCATCGATACCGGGTTCGACGGCCTGGGCCAGCAGGAGGACATCGATCCCCGCCTGGAAGGGACCGACCGCAAGGAATACATGATCCACGAGAAGAGATACGGGCTCGTGTATCATACCTTCGTCTATGAAGGGCAACGCAGCGTCTGGCTGATGCGGGAGCAGGAATCCGCCCGGCTTAAGTTCCTGCGACGGAAATTCATGGAAGAACTGGACGGGTCGGAAAAGATCTTCGTCTATAAATTCGGCTCTTCGGTGACCGAGGAGGAGATCCTCCCCCTCCATATGGCGCTCAACAAACGCAGCCCGATCACCCTGCTCTGGGTCGTTCCGGCCCGGCGCGACCGCCCCGCCGGCACGGTGGAGGTCCTGATGCCCGGCCTGCTGAAAGGCTACATCGACCGGTTCGCGCCCGACGACAACGCCCACGACCTGTCGTTCGAAGGCTGGCTCAAGGTCTGCGCCAACGCGCTGGTCCTGTTCCGCCTCGCGGGCCTCGCACGGGGTTCGGCGGGCTCGGCGCCGGCCGCCCCGACCGGCCCATGAGCGCGGCGCCCCGCCCCGGCATCCTGCTGTATGACTGGGACAACACGTTGGTCGATGGCTGGGCCGGCATCACCGCCGCGCTGAATGCCACGTTCACCGCGTTCGGCCATCCGCTCTGGACCGTCGAAGACACGCGGAACCGCGTCCGCGTGTCCCTGCGCGAGTCCTTCCCGGTCATGTTCGGCGACCGCTGGGAGCATGCGCGCGACATCTTCTACGACACGCTGACCCGCCAGCACCTCGACCATGTGGCGCCGATGCCCGGCGTCCCGGACGTGCTGTCCGCCGGGACGCCTTGGCCGCAAGGCGTGGTATCGAACAAAGCCGGCGCGTTCCTGCGGCGGGAGGTCGCGCATCTGGGCTGGTCCGGGTTCTTCGGTCCGGTGGTCGGCGCCGGCGACGCCACCGCCGACAAGCCCGATCCGGCTCCGCTGCTGATGGCGCTGGACCGGCTCGGCCGAGCGCCTGGCCGTGATACCTGGTATATCGGCGACACGGCCCTGGACATGCAGGCGGCCCGTTCCGCCGGCGTCACGGCCGTTCTGATCGGCGACGCAGCCCATGACGGGGGAGTTGAACGGGCCGCACCGGATATCCATTTCGCGGATGCAGTATCCCTGGCGTCACGGTTACGTGACCTTGCCTGAGGGGGTGCGCCTGATAAAGTAGGGACGCCGGCGGCCGTGCCACGACCCGCCGGGTTTTTGATGAACTGAACTTCCTCACGGCGCATGCCGGAGGCACAAACAAGAAGGAATTTGGCCGTGGCCAACGAGAAATCGCAGAATGTTCAGGATGTCTTCCTGAACCATGTGCGGAAAAGCAAAACGCCGGTAACGGTTTTCCTTGTGAACGGTGTCAAACTGCAGGGGATCATCACCTGGTTTGACAATTTTTCCGTTCTGCTGCGGCGCGACGGGCATACCCAACTGGTATACAAACATGCCATCAGCACCGTCATGCCCGGCGCGCCGATCCAGTTGTTCGACGCAACGAAGGTCGAGGGCGCGGCGGCCGCCCCCGCGCGCGAGATGACGACCGTGGTGGGCGACGACTGAAAACGCGCGCTCCTCATGCGGGATCGACCAACGTCGTCGATCTGTCCAGCGGTCCGGACCGGCGGCTGACGGGGGGAACCGATCCCTCCGCGGGGGTGACCCGTGCCGCCGTCATCCTCCCCTGGGAAAAACATGGCGCCGAACAGCCGCGCGCGGCCGAGGCTCGACTGGCCGAGGCCGTGGGGCTGACCGCATCCATCGGGCTGGTCGTCGTCCATACCGCCATCCTGCCGCTGCGCGCGCGCCGGCCGTCCACCCTGCTGGGCGACGGCCAGGTGGAGGCGCAGGGCCGCGCCATCGCCGATGAACGCATCGACGTCGTGGTCGTCGACGCCGCGTTGACACCGGTGCAGCAGCGCAACCTGGAACGCGCCTGGGACTGCAAGGTCATCGACCGGACCGGCCTGATCCTCGACATCTTCGGCGAACGCGCGGTGACCCGCGAAGGCACGCTGCAGGTCGAGTTGGCGCACCTGGAGTACCAGCGGTCCCGCCTGGTGCGGTCCTGGACCCATCTGGAGCGGCAGCGTGGCGGCTTCGGCTTTCTCGGCGGCCCCGGCGAGACGCAGATCGAGGCGGACCGCCGGCTGATCGACGAACGCCTCGTACGGCTGAAGAAAGATCTGGAGCAGGTCCGCCGCACCCGCGGCCTGCACCGTTCGGCACGCAAGCGCGTGCCGTTCCCCGTGATCGCGCTGGTCGGCTACACCAACGCCGGCAAGTCCACGCTGTTCAACGCCCTGACCGGGGCCGAGGTGATGGCGAAGGACCAGTTGTTCGCGACGCTGGACCCCACGATGCGCGGCCTGCGCCTGCCGTCCGGACGCCGCGTCATCCTGTCCGATACGGTGGGCTTCATCAGCGAACTGCCGCACGAACTGGTCGAGGCCTTCCGAGCGACGCTGGAGGAGGTGGCGGAGGCGGACGTGATCCTGCACGTGCGCGACATCGCCCATCCGGAGACGGCGGCACAGCGGTCGGACGTCATGACGGTCCTGGGCGATATGGTCACGGACGGCACGCTCGATCCCGACTGGCCCGACCGCACGATCGAGGTCTTGAACAAAGCCGATCTGCTGGGCGGCGTGCGGGACGTGCCGTCGCGGTCCGGCTGCGTTGCCGTCTCGGCCATGACCGGCGAGGGGCTGGAGGCGCTGAAGGCTGCCATCGACGTGCGGATCGCCGCCGGGATGGACGTGCTCGACTATGACATCCCGCCCGCCGACGGCGCCCGCCTGGCCTGGCTGTACGAACATGGCGAGGTCATCGAACGTGCCGACGAGGATTCGGTGGTGCATATGAAAGTGCGGCTGCTTCCGGCCGATCGCGCACGGTTCGAGCGCCGGTAAGCAGCGGCAGGGAGGGGCGGATGACGATCAAGGCCTTCGTGTTCGACGCCTACGGCACGCTGTACGACACGCACTCGGTGGCGGCGGCGACCGAAGCCGCCTTCCCTGGCCATGGGGACTACATCACCCAGGTCTGGCGGCAGAAGCAGCTTGAGTATTCCTGGCTGCGCACGGCGATGGGGCGCTGGCAGGATTTCCGCGCGGTGACGCGCGATTCGTTCGAATACACGCTGGCAACGCTGGGGCTGACGGCCGACCCGGCGACGGTGGACCGACTCGTATCCGCATACGATCGGCTGACCCCCTACCCCGAGGCCGCAGAGGCGCTGCGATCGCTCGGCCCGTATCGCCGCGCGATCCTGTCCAACGGGTCGCAGCCGATGCTGGATTCGCTGGTGCGGAACTCGCCGTTGAACGGATTGCTGGACATGGTGATCAGCGTGGATCCGAAACGGGTCTTCAAGCCGCATCCGCATGCCTATGAGCTGATCGAAGAACGCCTCGGCGTCGCGCCGGAGGAGGTGGTGTTCGTCTCCTCGAACGGGTTCGACATCGCCGGCGCAACCAGTTTCGGGCTGCGGGTCGCGCGCATCGAGCGCGTGCCGGGGGACGCGCTGCGGACGGAATTGACCGGGGGTCCGATCGGTCCGGCCGCGATGTTCAAGGCGCTGCGGACCCAACCGGAGCGGCTGGGCTGCGCGCCCGCCGCGGTGATCAGGGCGTTGACGGCGTTGCCGGATCTGCTTGGGCGCGGGGTTTTCGGGCGCGGGGTTTTCTGATCCCGCGGTTTTTCGGATCACGACCCGGATTTTTTCACGACGGGACCGTGGGTGCCTCGTCCCGGTCGTGACGCTCAGCGCCCCGCGGACCGCCCCTTGCCCCACTGCCCCTTGTCCCACTGGCCCTTGCCCCACTGGCCCTTGCCCCACTGGCCCTTGCCCCGTCGCGTCGGCGGTTCGCCGGCGTTCCGGATTCCCTGCGCGATCCGAAGCGCCAGTTGATCGACCACCTTCGACATGCCGGCCACGATCGCCGGGTCGCTCATGTCCGCCGCCTGCCCGGTCAGCGTGACGGCTTCCCCGGCCAGTTGCCGGTCGCCCGATCCGTCCGTCAGCCGCCATTGCGCCGACAGCACGATCGTGCCGTCCGCCCGCGGCTCGAACGTGGCCACGTCCACCAGCACCTGCCGCAGCGGCGATTTCACCGGTGTGTCGGTCGTCACG
>NZ_DASZTJ010000216.1:0-33075 GCF_035548235.1 Rhodopila sp. | reverse complement strand
CAACCAAAACATCCAGCATCAGGATCCAACACCCAATACCAAACACCCCAGCCCAAAAACCTTCAGCCACAATGCCTCTCAGCATCGCAACAGAGCGCCGCCAACGTATCCCTTCCTAGCCTATTCTCTTGTCAAAGAACCCGAGGATTTCTCCCCGTCCCGGCGACCGAACCGCGGGGGTCCGTCGTGGGAGGCGCCTTGTAGTCGCCCCCCACTGGATGTGTCAACGCGATTACGCGCTCGCCCCAAACTTTTTTCGAAATCCTATAACTGACTGAAAAACCTCATAAACAACACCCAAGTTCACGAAACCTCGATATGCATTGGAGCCATGCATCAGCCGCATGAACTCAGTGCGAGATATTCGAATAAGGCTCGACCAGCTTCCCCGACTGCAGCGCCGCCGGCTCCAACAGCGTCTCCACCTTACCGTCCCGGAACTGCGCCACGTCGTTCCCCTTCACGTCATGGAACTGTTCGGTCAGGATTTTCGCCTGCATCCAATCCCCATCCGGACCAAATGCCACGTCGCCCACGATCGTGTGGAACGTGTGTGCGTGGATCCACGCGGTCAGCCTGTCTTGATCCAGCGTCCCTGCCCCCTTGATCGCGTCCCCTACGACCTGGAGATACGCATACGCGAAGGGCGGCAGGTAATAGCCAAGCTGGTCCACCCCCTCCTTCACCGCTTCCGCCTGGTAGCGCTTCAGGAAATCCTCGATGCCAGGATACATCGTGGCCGGCGTCGGCAGCCAGAAATTGTATACAACCAGCCCATTCAGCTTCGGCCCAAGCTGAGTCTTGATCGATGTGGTCTGCGGCCCGACCATGCTGCCGCCCACCAGCCGCGCTTTCAGTCCGACCTCATGCAGCGCGTTGACGATGCCCACCGTGTCGGCCGGGTACGACGCGACGTACAGGACATCCGCATGCGCCGCCTGCACCGAGCGCACGATCGGCGAATAATCCGTCGTGGCCGGCGGATAGGATCGATTGTAAACGATCTCCAGCCCGGCCTCCTTGATATTGTCCAATGCGCCTTCGACCGCGTTCCGGGACGCTTCGGCATCAGCGCTGACGATCGCCACGGTCCTTGCAGGCGGCGTCATGCCCTTCGCGACATCGAAGAACCCCTTGGAGAAGGCCTTCTTGGCGCCCGCCGCCGGCCCCGCCGGAATCATTCCGAAGAAGCGCGGATAGTTGAACTCGGCATTGATGCCCAGTGCGAACAACGTCATGAACATCCGGTTATGGGCCATCACGACCGGCATCGCCGGGACAGTCATGTTGGTGCCGTAACCGGATACGACGATATCCACCTTATCAACGTCCAACAGCTTCGTATAAATCGCCGGCACGTTCGGCGGCGTGCTCTGATCGTCGTAGTAGACCAGCTTCACCGGCCGGCCGAGCAGGCCGCCGGCCTTGTTGGTGTCCTCCTCCCAGAGCTTCATGGCGATCAATGCGGCGCGTCCGTTTGCCGCGATATTACCGGTCAGCGCCATGCCGAAGCCGATGGTGATCGGATCGGCAGCCCGAGCAGCCGGACCGGCGCAGAGAAGACAGAACGCCAGCGCAACGGCGCCAGCCAAACGCACGAAGCCCATCTGTTATCCTCCCTCGCCGCCGTTCTTGGTGTGGCGGTCCGGCGAAACGGTAACCTGCCCCATCCGGAAAGGCCAGAGAGGTGACGGCTGTGCCGGAAGGGACAATAATGCCGACAAACAGACAAGGAGGAACGCCATGGCGCGCCTGCAAGACAAGATCATCCTCATCACCGGTGCCGCCCGCGGCCAAGGCGCTGCCGAAGCTCGGCTTTTCGTCCGCGAGGGCGCCAAGGTCGTCATCACCGATATCCGGGAGCAGGAAGGCCAGGCTCTGGCCAAGGAACTTGGGAAGTCGGCTGTCTTCCTGATGCATGACGTTACAAACGAAATGGACTGGCAGAAGGCCATCGACGCCGCATCGTCCTTCGGCGGGCTGCATGGGCTGATCAACAACGCCGGCATCTACCAGCCACGCCGCCTCCTGGACACCGACACCGCCCTGTTCGAGCAGCACATGCGGATCAACCAGCTTGGTCCGTTCCTGGGCATGAAACTCGTCGCTCCGTTGATGGAACGGTCTGGCGGAGGTTCGATCGTCAACATCTCCTCGGTTGCCGGACTGCGCGGGTCACCCGGCGCGATTGCCTACAGCGCGACGAAATGGGCACTGCGAGGCATGACGAAAGCCGCTGCCATCGATCTGGCGCCGAAAGGGATCCGCGTGAACTCGGTCCATCCCGGTCCGATCGATACCCATATGCTGGACGTCCGGACCCCGGAGCAGAACGCGAAGCGGCTGGAGCAGGTGCCGATGCGCCGTATGGGAACCGCCGAGGAAGTGGCCGACCTCGTGCTGTACCTGGTCTCGGATGAAAGCCGCTATGTCACCGGTGCCGAAATCGCAATCGACGGCGGGGCGACGCTGTAGTCGCCTCCTCCCTCATGGTCCGGATTGATCAGGCCATGAGGGGACTGAAAGAGGGTTGCTCCCTACAGCCACTTCATATCCGGCTCTCCACCCAGCCGGTACAGCCCGATCGTTTCGAAATGCGTGCGCCGGCCCTGGGTCTGCTGCGACACGCTGTTGATGTCGCGTAGCCGGCGCTCGAACGGTTGGTTGTTGAAGATCGCCGTCGATCCTGCCTCGTGGAAGATCGCATGGCATAGATCGCGCGAGGCGTGGATCGCATAGGTCGTCGCCTGCCTGATCTCGATCTTCTGCGCCAGAGACAATTCCCCTGTCGCCACCACATCGTCCCATGCCGCACGCAACGACTGATGCAGCCCGGCCCGCGCCGCCTTCCAGACCGCCTCCCAATAGCCGATCAGGTTCTGGATCGCTTGGTTGTCGCGCATCTTCTCGCTCGACCACGCCTGCGATTTCGTCTTCGCCAGCGCGATGAACGCGTCCAGCATCGCCCGCGCGACGCCCAGCGCCACTGAACTGAACCCACCGGCGTAAAGCTGCATCGACTGGAATCGGTAGAGGAACCCGTCCTCCCGCCGCTCCGGCGGATATTCCCGCGTTACCGTATGTGCCTCATCCACGAACAGCCCATCGACCGAATAGGTATCGCTGCCGGTCCCCCGCAGTCCCAGCACGCCCCAGACATCGTCGATCTTGGCCTTGTCGCGACGGAACAGCGGCGTCCGCTCCCACGGCTTGCCATCCGGCCGCACGCACGCCGTCCCATCCGCCTCGAAGCTCGGACACATCGCCCCGAGCCAGGTGGCGTGCCGGGAACCGCTGGCGAAGGTCCAGGAGCCATGCACCGTCCAGCCGCCGGGCGCGCGGATCGTCTTCGCCCCGGGCCCCTGCCCCCAGGCCAGCACGTCGCGTGGACCGCCCCAGACCTCCCACGCCACTGCCGGGTCGACATAGGCGGCAGCCATCGAGCATCCCGATCCCTGATTCATGCACCAGGCCGCCGAGGCGTCCCCCTCCGCGATCGCCTCCACGCATTGCACATACTCGACCGGCATCAGCTCCGCGCCACCCAGCGACCGGGGCAACAGCAGTTTGAACATCCGCGCCTCGAACATTGCGTCCAGCACGTCGCCCGGCAGCTCGTTCGCAGCGTCGATCCGGTCCGCTGCCTTCCGCAGCAATGGAATCAAGGCTCTAGCGCGTGCGAGGCAGGCTGGTCCGGACCAATCCCGGGGTACATTGCCGGGCAGACCCCCTTGCGGGTCCGATACGGCATCACTGGCGCGCCCAGCCACGTCGTTCATGGAGCGTTCCTCTACCTCACGGGTTCTTCGAAATTGACGTACCGATCAGGCGCAAGCAATACTGGTCAGTAGGCAATCTCTTTGAGCCGGAGCATAGTCCATGAAGTTGATGTGGTTCCACCTGATGCCCTACACGGAACTGCCGGCCGATTTCCGCGACGCCAACCCGTCGGTCTGGGTGGACATCCACTCCTCGCTGTTCGATCCGAAGCGCGCTCATCTCATGTACAACGACTTCATGGATGAGCTGGAATACGCCGCCGATTGCGGCTTCGACGCCGTCTGCGTGAACGAGCATCATTCCAATGGCTACGGACTGATGCCCAGCCCGAACCTGATCGCCTCGTCGCTGGCTCGCCGGACGCAGGGGGATACCGCGATCTGTGTCATGGGCAACTCGCTGGCGCTGTACAACCCGCCGACGCGCGTGGCGGAAGAATTCGCGATGATCGATTGCATCTCGGGCGGTCGCTTGATCGCGGGCTTCCCGGTCGGCACGCCGATGGACACATGCTACGCTTATGGAACGAACCCGAGCCAGCTCCGCCAGCGTTATCTGGAGGCGCATGACCTGGTGATGCGCGCCTGGACCGAGAAGGAGACGTTCGCCTTCAACGGCCGCTTCAACCAGCAGCGCTATATCAATATCTGGCCGCGCCCGGTGCAGACGCCGCATCCGCCCGTCTGGGTTCCCGGTGGCGGCAGCGTCGAGACCTGGCGCTGGTGCGCCGAGATGAACTACGTCTACTGCTACCTGTCCTATTACGGCTACAAGGCCGGCAAGGCCACGATGGACGGTTACTGGGCCGAAATGGACAGGCTGGGCAAGGACCGCAACCCGTACCAGGCCGGGTTCCTGCAGTTCGTCGGCGTCGGCGAATCCCGCGACCACGCCTTCGAACTCTATGCCGAGGCCGCGGAATATTTCTATGGCCGCTGCCTGCATGTCGATCCACGCTGGGCCACGCCGCCCGGCTACACCAGCGAAGGCAGCCAACGCGCCGGGCTGGAAAGCCAAGTCAAGAAAGCAGCCGATTCCAACGTGCGCGGCAAATCCACAGGGGAGCGTTTCGCGTCAACGGCCAGGGAGATGCAGGGCATCGTCGACAACGGCTACGTCATCATCGGCTCGCCGGATGACGTGGTCGAGCAGTTGCGGGAAGTCGCGACGAACCTGAATGTCGGCCATCTGATGCTGCTGCTGCAATATGGCAACATGCGCAAGGATCTGACCCGCTACAACACCAAGCTGTTCGCCGAGAAGGTGCTGCCCAAGCTGCGCGACGTCCATGCCGGCTGGACCGACCATTGGTGGCCGAAGCCGATGGCGGCCGAACAGCGCGCCGAGGTCCCCGCCTTCCTGCCGAAACTCGCCGCCGAATAAGGAACATCACCCGTGACAGAACCGGAAACGCTGACCATCGACGTCGGCGGCTTTGCCACGCGAGTCTGGCGTGCAGGAAGCGGCCCGAAACTCGGCTGGTTCGCCGGCTTCGGCGGCCTGCCGCGCTGGGTGCCGTTCCTGGATGAACTGGCGCGGACACGCACGGTGATCGTCCCGTCCCTGCCCGGTTTCCCCGGCGGCGATCGCGGACACACGGTGCTGGACACGCATCTGGACTGGCTGATGGCGGTGCGGGAAATCCTGGACAAGTCGGGCTTGGACGGCGCCGACCTCGCCGGCAGCTCCGTCGGCGCTTCCCTGGCGCTGGAGGCCGCGGCACTGTGGCCCGCCAGCGTCCGCAGGCTGGCGGTCATCGCCCCATTCGGCCTGTTCGACGACAAGAACCCGCCGACCGATCCCTGGGCCCAGCGCAGCAGCGACGTCCCCGGCCTGATGTGCGCCAACCCCGACGCCTGGACGACGATGAAGGCGGCGCCCGACGGCGCCAACTCGATCGAATGGCCGATCGAGCAAGTACGCGCGAACGAGGCCGCCGCTCGCATCTTCTGGCCTCTCGGCAACACGCGGATCGAGAAGCGGCTGCCGCTGATCAAGGCGCCGACCTTGCTGCTATGGGGCGATCAGGACCGCATCATGCCGCGCGCCTATGCCGAGACCTTCGCCGGCGGCATCGCCGGCCCGACGACGGTCCGGACGATCGCCGGCGCCGGGCATCTGGCCGAACTCGATCAGCCTGCCGCCGCGGCGGAGGCCATCACGGCGTTTCTCGGCCACGGTTGAGCGATCAGGCAAGCTCCCGCGAGCGGTCCCACAGATTCGGGACCGTCTCGCAGGAATAGCCGGAGATGAAGGTCTTCTCCGCGCCGTCCGTCCCAAACGTGTGACGCCGCACCGCGCCGATATTGCCGCCGTAGAGATGGATGCTGATCGACGGCTGGTCGTCCAGCAGGTTCGCCACCTGATGAATATCCCCGCCCCAGGGGGAGACGGCGCCGATGTCGCCGGGCTTCAGCACCTCCGGCTCGCCATCCTGGATCAACGCGCCCGCGGTGGTGCGGGTATAGGGAATGGAGACCTCGGCGCCCCGTAGCATGCCGATCAGGCCCCAGACCAGATGGTCGTGTATGGGCGTCTTCTGCCCCGGGCCCCAGACGAAGCTGACAAGGCAGAACCGCTCAGCCGGGTCGCAATGCAGCAGATATTGCCGGTACCGTTCGGGATCCGGCAGGGCCGCCGCTTCCGGCAGCCAGTCGTCCTGTGCGACCAGATCGGCCAGTAGCGGACGGGCCGCCGCCATCATCTCGGGTTCGGAAGACGCCGCATCCGCCACACGCGTCATGGAGACGACGAACGCGCGGAGCCTGTTGAGGTTCATGCCCATTTCCTTCTCCCGAGCCGCAGGTGGGGGTATTTATTTTCTTTGAATCAGAGACTTTGGATGTCGTCCTTCTATTAGCCTCCGAAACCTGGCCGTACGTCAAGGGCTTCCAGCGCCGGCGCGCTGAATCATTGACTGTCCGGTCGGTCTATGGAACCGTCGGTACATAGACCGCGGGGAACGGGAGCGCAGGTCCGCATGAACGATCCCAGTGCCATCGCCAGAGCCTGCGCGGACGCCATGTTGGCCGAGGACGCCGCAACGCGCCATCTGGGCATGACGATAGACCGGATCGGGCCGGGCCATGCCGTGCTCTCGATGACAGTCACCGGCTTTATGACGAACGGCCACCGCATTTGCCATGGCGGCTTCATCTTCACGCTTGCCGACTCCGCCTTCGCCTTTGCGTGCAACAGTTACAACCAGCGCGCCGTCGCGCAGCACGCCACCATCACCTTCGTCGCACCTGTCTATGAAAACGACCGCCTGACCGCCACGGCGCGCGAGGTCTCGCGCCGGGGTCGGGGCGGCATCTACGACGTCTCGGTTACCAACCAGGCCGGCGAGCAGATCGCGGAATTCCGCGGCCATTCGCGTTCGATGAAAGGCATGCATCTGCCGGAAAGCGCCTGACGAACGGGGAGGACAAACGTGAAGAACCTGGCGCCCGAGCCGGAGGAGTTGGAACCGATCGAAACCGCGTCCCGCGACGAGATCGCGGCCCTGCAACTGACCCGCATGCAATGGACGCTGCGGCACGCTTATGACAACTCGCTGTTCTACCGACAGCGCTTCGACAGACTGGGGCTGCATCCCGACGACCTGCGCAGCCTGGACGACATCCGGTCGTTCCCGTTCACGACGAAGTCGGACCTCCGCGATACCTATCCGTTCGGCATGTTCGCGGTGCCGCGGGAGGACCTGGTGCGATTGCACGCATCTTCGGGCACCACGGGCAAGCCGACGGTCGTCGGTTACACACAAAACGACATCGATACCTGGGCGCAGCTTGTGGCACGATCGATCCGCGCGTCCGGCGGGCGGCGCGGCGATCTTGTCCATGTCGCATACGGCTATGGGCTGTTCACCGGCGGCCTGGGGGCGCATTACGGTGCCGAGAAACTCGGCTGCACCGTCGTGCCGGTTTCAGGCGGCATGACCGGGCGGCAGGTGACGCTGATCCATGACTTCAAGCCGTGCATCATCATGGTGACGCCGTCCTATATGCTGTCGATCCTGGACGAGTTCCGCCGCCAAGGCCTCGATCCGCGCGCCAGTTCGCTGGAGGTCGGCATTTTCGGTGCCGAACCCTGGACCGAGGCGATGCGGCGGCAGATCGAAGACGCCTTCGACATGCACGCCGTTGACATCTATGGCCTGTCCGAGGTCATGGGCCCCGGCGTCGCCAACGAATGCGTCGAGACGAAAGACGGGCTGCATATCTGGGAGGACCATTTCTATCCCGAGATCATCGACCCGGACACCGGCGAAGTGCTGCCCGACGGCGAACTGGGCGAACTGGTCATCACCACACTGACCAAGGAAGGTCTGCCGATGATCCGCTACCGCACGCGCGACCTGACACGGCTGATGCCAGGGACGGCGCGCAGCATGCGGCGCATGGGCAAGATCACCGGCCGGTCCGATGACATGATCATCCTGCGCGGCGTCAACGTCTTCCCGACTCAGATCGAGGAACTGATCCTGAAATGCCATGGCCTGGCCCCGCATTTTCACATAGAGCTGACGCGCGCGGGCCCCATGGACGCAATGACCGTCCATGTCGAGGCAGCAGACCACGCAGCCGACGCCAGCGCCCGTTCGGGATCCTCGGCCGAGTTGGCGCATCACATCAAGAGCCTAGTGGGCGTGACGGCCATGATCGAGATCCACACCCCCGCCACCCTCCCCCGATCCGAGGGCAAGGCTCGGCGGGTCATCGACAACCGGCCGAAGGACTGAGATGGCGCGCACCCGAGCGACCGATTTCGACATGAAGCGACGTGCGATCTTGTCGAGTGCAGCGCGTGTTTTCGCCGAACAGGGCATGGACAAGGCATCGATGTCGCAGATCGCAGACCGTGCCGATGTGTCGAAGTCGCTGCTGTACCACTACTACGCCAGCAAGGACGCACTGGTGTTCGGCATCATCCACGGACACCTCACCGAACTGGATGCCGCACTAGAGGCAGCCGATGATCAGGGTTCGGAGGCGCCGGTCCGACTGCGCGCGCTGATCCACACGGTGCTTGAGGCGTATCGTGACGCGGACAGCGAGCACAAGGTCCAACTGAACGGCGCCAGCGCGTTGAAGCCGGAGCAGCAGGCGGACATCCACACGCTGGAACGGCGGATCGTCGAACGATTCGCGCGGGTGCTGGGGGAGATCAATCCCGATCTGGCGACGGGGTCGCGCAAGTTGCTGAAGCCGATGACCATGTCGCTGTTTGGGATGCTGAACTGGGTCTACCTTTGGTTCCGCGAGGATGGTCCCGTGTCGCGACGGGATTATGCGGATGCCGCGACGGTACTGTTCCTGCGCGGGGTTGGCGGCGTTACGTCCATTACGAATTCATCATCGTCTCTGTGAACACGGTTCCCTTTTTGCGATCGGCAGCGGCCGGCCATCCATGACTCGCACACGACATGGCAGCGCTCGTTCATCCTCACACGTCATAATTCACCGCAAGCCGGTCCGTCAGCGGATAGGATTGACAGGTGAGGACGTAGCCGCGTCGAACCTCGTCGTCCTCCAGCGCGTGGTTCGCCATCATCTCCACCTCCCCTTCGACGACCCGTGCTCGGCAGGTGGAACACACGCCCGCCTTGCAGGCATAGGGAACGTCGATGTGGCTGGCCAAAGCAGCCTCCAGCACGCTTTGCCCCTGCGTCGGCATGCGGAAATGCCGCGTTGCCCCGTCCAGCGTGAGGGCGACTTCGCACACCTCAACATCTACGGATGCCGAAAGCCGCGGCGTCGCCGCGCGACCAGGCTGAGCGGCCGCGAAGAGTTCGAACTTGATCTGCGCGTCCGTCATCCCGTGCTCCCGCAAGGACGCCGCGATCGTCAGCATCATCGGCTCCGGTCCGCAGATGAACGCCAGGTCGATGCCGGACAGGTCGATCCAGCTCCGGAACAGGGCCGCGCATTTCGATGCGTCGACGCGACCGACGAACAAGTCGATGTCCTGGGCATCGGTCTTCAGGATGTGCAGGATCGACAGCCGACCGAGATACCGGTTCTTGAGGTCCTCCAGTTCCTCACGAAACATGATCGTCTGGACCTGGCGATTGGCGTAGACCAGCGTGAACTGCGACCGCTTCTCTCGCGCCAGGACGGTCTTGATGATCGACAGCAGCGGCGTGATGCCGCTACCGGCGGCAAAGCCCAGATAATGCCGTGACGATGACGGCTCGATCGGTGCATGGAATGCCCCCATCGGGGGCATGGCCTCCAGCACGTCGCCCGCGCGCAGGTGGTCGTTCACCCAGTTGGAAAAGAAGCCGCCCGTCACCCGTTTGATGCCGACCTGCAGCACACCGTCGTCACGGCCGGCGCAAATCGAGTAGGACCGGCGAAATTCGACGCCATCGAAGACCCGGCGAAAAGTCAGATGTTGGCCTTGAATGAAGTCGAACCGGTCCCGGTCCTGGTCTCGCGGGCGAAGTGAGACCACGATGGCGTCGCGCGTTTCCCGCCGCACCTCGGTGACGGTCAGAGGAAAGAAACGCGGCATGCTGTCTCCGCCCACTATTAGATGCATTTGAAATAGTCGAACGGCTCAAGGCAATCCTGGCATCGATACGCAGCCTTGCACGGGGTGGAGCCGAACTGACTGATCTTCTCCAGGCGGCCCGACCCGCAATGCGGGCAGGCCGCCGGCCCGTGCGCCGAGGGTGGTGCGATGCCGTATGCGCGCAGCTTCGCCTGCGCCTCCGATCCGATCCAATCGGTGGTCCAGGGCGGGCTCAGCCGGCGTTCCAACCGCAGTTTCTCGACGCCGTGCCCGCGCAGTGCCGTTTCGATATCCAGGTTGATGACCGCTGTCGCCGGGCAGCCGGAATAGGTGGGCGTGACAGCGATCACCAGCGTGTCGTCATCCCAGCTTATATCCCTCACGATCCCCAGATCGGTGATCGACACGACCGGAATCTCCGGGTCCGGCACTTGGTCCAGCCAATGCCAGACCTGTTCCACCGGGATCACCATGTGGCGCCTGGATACGCACGCTGGAGGAACTGCATCTCCGCCAGGATGTAGCCCAGATGCTCCGTATGGATGCCCTGCTTGCCGCCTTTGTGGACGAACCTGGTCGAGGGAACGGCCAGCGTTGCCGCTTTCAGCGTATCCAGCACCACGCGATCCCAAGCCGGCTTCAGGCTTTCCGGTAGCGGCGCTATACCGGCTTCGGCCGCGGCCTTGTCCCGGTCGTCCGCAACGAAACACTCTCCGGCATACGACCAAAGCTCATCCAGTGCTGCCTGCATCCGCCGATGGCTTTCCTCCGATCCATCCCCCAGCCGGACGACGAGATCTGAAGATCGGCCCAGATGATACGAAACCTCCTTCACGGCCTTGGCGGCGATACCGGCAATCCGAGTGTCGGCGGAGGTGGTGAGGTCTGCCAGCAAGGCGTGGTGCCAGGCGTCGAACAGGAACTGCCGCATCAGCGTCTGCCCATAATCTCCGTTCGGCCGTTCCACCATCTTCAGATTGCGGAACGACGATGCGTCACGCAGATAGGCCAGGTTGTCGGCGGTCCGGCCCTTGCCTTCGACCGCCCCGGCCAGCTCCAGCCAGAGCTGTGCCTGCCCCAGCAGGTCGAGCGCGGTGTTGGCCAGCGCGATATCCTCCTCCAACGCCGGTGCGTGACCGCACCATTCGGACAGCCGGTGGCTCAGGATCAATGCGTTGTCGCCGGTGCGCAGCAGGAACGTCAGCAGCGCGTCCGGCATCACATATGACCCACGTCGTCGGGGATATCGAAGAAGGTCGGATGCCGATAGACCTTGGTGTTTGCCGGCTCGAACAGCGGCCCCTTGTCCGAAGGACTGGAGGCGACGATGTCGGTCGACCTCACCGCCCAGATGCTGACGCCCTCGTTGCGCCGCGTGTAGACGTCGCGCGCGTTGCGGATCGCCATCGCCGCGTCGGGCGCGTGCAGGCTGCCGACATGGCGATGGTTCAGGCCGTGCTGGCCCCGGATGAAGATTTCCCAAAGCGGCCAATCGGTGGACATGCGCGCCTACTCGGCGGCCGGCGCCGGCCGCACTTTCGCGGCGTGGGCGGAAAGCCCCTCACGAAACCAGGCACCGTCCTCCCATGCTTTGACGCGCGCGGCCAGGCGTTCGCGGTTGCAGGGACCGTTGCCGGCCAGGACATCGTGAAACTCCGACCAGTCGGGCTCGCTGAAGTCGTAACCTTCCTTGTCCTCGTTCCAGGCCAGGGCGGGGTCGGGGATCGTCAGGCCCAGATACTTTGCCTGGGGAACGGTCTGATCGACGAATTTCTGCCGCAGCTCATCATTGCTGTTGATCTTGATCCGCCAGGCCATGGACTGCGAGGAATGGACGGATTCCTTGTCCGACGGCCCGAACATCATCAGTGACGGATACCAGAAGCGGTTCAGCGCATCCTGCGCCATCGCCTTCTGTTCGGGCGTTCCCCGCGCCATCTTCATCATGATCGAATAGCCCTGGCGCTGGTGGAAGCTCTCCTCCTTGCAGATACGTACCATCGCCCGGGCATAGGGACCATAGGACGTCCGCTGCAACGGCACCTGGTTCATGATCGCCGCACCGTCCACCAGCCAGCCGATCGCACCGATATCCGCCCAGGTCAGGGTGGGGTAATTGAAGATGGAGGAGTACTTCATCCGCCCGCTGTGCAGCATGCCGACCAGTTCGTCGCGGCTGACACCTAGGGTCTCGGCGGCACAGTATAAATACAGGCCATGACCAGCCTCATCCTGGATCTTGGCCAGCAGGATCGCCTTGCGCTCCAGCGTCGGCGCGCGGGTCAGCCAGTTGCCTTCGGGGAGCTGTCCGACGATCTCGGAATGCGCGTGCTGGCCGATCTGGCGGATCAGGGTCTTGCGATAAGCCTCAGGCATATAGTCCTTCGGCTCGATACGCTCTCCACGGTCGATGCGGTCTTGGAACCCCTTGTCCAACGCCGCCCCCTCGGGGGAGGCGGTCGCGGCTTCGGCGGTCACCATCTGGGCATACATGCGAGCTTCCTCCCGTCCGTCACCGGCGCAGGATGGGATGTTATCGCAGCCTGCGCCGCGGGTCGCCTGCCCGGTTCTTATAATTCATCGACCGGTCGGTCAAATATAATACATCCCGGCCACCCGTCCTGGCGTCACTGATTGCAGATCGGCTGCTGGGCCGAGGATGAGTCGGGCGGTCCCGCCGAACACAGGTCATACTCATGGCCCGATCGCGTAGAGGGATCGCGGTAGGTATAAGGCTTGTTCCACGGGTCCACGGGGACACCCCCCTTCATATAGGGACCATTCCAGGCGGAGACCCCGGTCGGCCGCTCGACCAAGGCTTGCAGGCCCTGCTCCGTACTCGGATAGGTGCCGACATCGAGTTTGTACATATCGAGTACCGTGCCGATCCGCTCGATCGACTGCTTGGCAACCGATATCCGCGCGCCACCAAGCTGGCGGAGCGCGGCGGGGGCGACGAGGCCGATCAGAAGGCCCAGGATCGCGATGACCACGAGAATTTCGAGTAGCGTGAAGCCCCGCTCGTTGGGCCTGGTCGTGGTCGCCATAGATTTATCCATCGGTTTCATCGCAGCGGACTGATAGCACCGGCCGTTGGAACAACAAACGATCATCGTGGTTCGCAAAATAGTTTCACGCAACGGTCGCCATCGGCCTTGCACCAGCAACCCCGCCATGATTTCTGCGGCGGCGTGAATGGTTTGCTCGCTCTTGCTTCCGGCCCCCATGCCTGGATTCTCGCCGCCATCCTGGCGCCGTTCATCGGGAGCTTCCTGGGCGTCCTTATCACGCGCCTGCCGGAAGGGCGAGGCGTCGTGTTCGGGCGATCCCGTTGCGACCATTGCGGCCACGCGCTGGCCCCGCCAGAGCTGATCCCCCTGGCCAGCTTCCTTTTAAGCGGCGGCCGGTGCCGTTATTGCCGGGAGCCGATCGGCCTGCTCGCGCCCGGCGTGGAACTCGCCGCCGTGGCAGTGGTGGGCTGGAGTGCTACGGCCATGCGCGGGGCCGACCTCTGGCTCTCATGCATCTTCGGCTGGACGTTGCTGACCCTGGCCTGGATCGACCTTCGAACCTTGACCCTTCCGGATTGCCTGACCCTGCCGCTGGTGCTGACGGGCCTGGGCGCGATGGCGTGGCTGAACCCCGCCGACCTCCCCAACCATGCGCTGGCAGCGGCGCTGGGCTACCTACTGCTGTTCGGCACGGCCTGGGTCTATCGCGTGCTGCGGGGGCGAGACGGGATCGGACTGGGGGACGCGAAGCTGCTCGCGGCGCTGGGGGCCTGGCTGGGACTCGAAAGCCTGCCCATGGTGCTGTTCGTGGGCGCGTGCCTTGGCCTGCTGGCGGCGATCGCCCTGCGGCTGAGCGGCCGAGAGGTCTCGGCGGCGACGGCGATTCCCTTTGGGCCGTGTCTCGCGTTATCCGGGTGGTTGCTCTGGCTCTATCCGAATTGGCTGGTATTTGCCGGCGTAAACAGTTGATACTGTCTTCCCAAGCATAAATAACGCACGCAAGAGTGTGTCACAAAAGAAACACTACAACTGTCGATCGGTAGCTTTATGCCCTCCTTGCATCCAAACAAGGATCTTAGGGTGGTATTTCAAGCATCGCGCGCGTAACATGCTTCATTGAATGGTCACAGTGCCTTTCCTGTTCGGCGTCTATATGTCTCGGGTTTTTTAGTTCCGTTTATGTCGACACGATCCCGTCTAATACGTCCGATCTTCCAGCCGGATTCGGCTTCACGCATGGCGCACAAGGGTCTGGCCGCTTTTGACGGGGCGGAGCCCGCAGGAGATGCACGGCGGCATATTATTACGATATCATATTATATTCCCGTTCGACGCCGCCGAACCGTTCGATCATGATCGGTTTCCCTTCCTTCCCCGCCGTAGCCATGGACCGCACGGTTCGCGTCCCACCTGGTCGCGATACCCGTCGACGCGGACAGGTTTAAGGTTGCCTCTCCCAGGACCGCCCGCATGAAGCCGCATCACTATTTGGCGCTGATCGCGCTGCTCCTGATCGTGGATTTGACAAGCGGTTGCACCCGTGAGGACCGCATCAGTCCGCCCCCGATCGCGGAGTCCGCCTCGGACCTTGTGGCGGCGCAGCGCATCAACGGAAGCGTGTCGGCCCAGCCAACGGCGCGGCCTATCTATAGCTACGGGACGCCCCCGGTCACCGGCACCTTGCCGCAGGGCCCCAATCCCGGACCGGGCCCCTATACGCTGGAGTTTACGGATACCGATGTGCGGGAAGTCGTGGCCCAGATCCTGGGGACCATTCTGCACGTCAACTACACGATCGACCCCGCGGTCCATGGGACGGTCACGCTGCATACCGGACAATCGCTGAGCGGACGCCAGCTCCTGCCCACGTTGCAGAACCTGTTGGCGACCGTCGGCGCCGTGGTCATCGCCGATAACGGCCTGTTCCGCGTTGTGCCCATCAGCGCCGCTGGTGCGGCGGGAAGCCTGGTGCTGCCCCTGCATTATGTCTCGGCCGAGGACCTGGCGAAGGTGCTACAGCCGGTGGCGGGGCCGACGACCAAGATCACGGCCGAACCAGGTCTGAACGCCCTGCTGATCAATGGCGATCCGGTCCAGGTGCAAGCGGTGCGCGAGATGGTGGAGAGCTTCGACCAGGATGAGCTTGCCCATCAATCCTATGCCTTGCTGCCCGTCGCCAACGGGAGCGCCCGCGAGTTCGCCGACGCGATGCAGGAAGCGTTTCGCGGCAAGGCCGGTGGGGGGTTGGCCGGACTGGTGCGCGTCGTGCCGTTGGTCCGGCTCAACGCCGTGCTGATCGTTTCATCCCAACCCCGCTACATCGACGCCGCTCGGCAGGTGTTCTCGCTGATCGAGCAGCAGCGGCACGGCACGACGCGCAGTTGGCACGTCTATTACCTGCAGAACAGCAACGCGAACGACGTCGCCTATACGCTTCAGACGGCGTTCACCCCGAACAACGTGACCGCCGCCCCCAGCGCGAAGCAGCAGAACGGCGGCGGACGAGCCGGCCTCACCTTCAGCGGGTCCACGGGTGCCGGATCCAACCTGAGTACCGCCGGCATCGGCTCCTCGACCCTCGGCTCCAGTGCCCAGGCCTCCGGCGGAGTCAGCGGCGGCTTGAACCCCCTCGCGCCCTCGGGTGCTGACGCCAACCGGTCGGTTTCGGCTTCCCCCACTCCGGCGGCCGGGAACCCGCTGCTAGGTGGGCTGGAGACCGGATCGGCCAGCGACACCGGCGACAGCATGCGTATCCTGCCGAACAATCAGAACAACGCGGTGCTGATCTACGCGACCCCGCAAGAAGAAGACCAGGTGGTCGGCATCCTGCATAAGATCGACATCTTGCCGCTGCAGGTCGAGATCGACGCAACCATCGCGGAAGTCACCCTGAACGATACGCTGCAGTACGGCACGCAGTTCTTCTTCAAGTCCGGTGGCATCAACGGCATCCTCAGCACCGGGACCGCGGCGTTGACGTCACCGTCGACCGCTGGGCTGAACAGTTCCTTTCCTGGCTTTATCCTTAGCGGCAGTGGCCAGGGTGGCGTGCCGTTCGCCCTGTCCGCGCTGCAGGCCGTGACCCGGGTGAATGTGCTGTCCTCGCCGCAGATCACCGTTGTGGACAACCAGACGGCGCGGCTTCAGGTCGGCTCGTTGGTCCCTTACCTCTTGTCGAGCTCGCAAAGCACGCTGACGACCGGGTCGCCCGTGATCAACTCGATCGGCTATCAGCCAACCGGCGTGATCCTGGAGGTGACGCCGCGGGTCAACAGTGGCGGGCTGATCACGCTGGATATCTCGCAGGAGGTCAGCGACGTCGCCGCTACCGTGACGACATCCGGGATCCAAAGCCCAACTTTCACGGAGCGCAACGTCTCCTCGCGGGTGGTCGTGCAGGATGGGCAGACGGTCGGCATGGCCGGGTTGATCCAGGACTCGATCTCGAAGGGCAACCAGGGCATTCCGTGGCTGAAGGACATCCCGATCCTGGGCGCGCTGGTCGGGACGCAGAACAACACACGGCAGCGGACGGAATTGCTGGTGCTGATCACGCCGCATGTCATACCGGATCAGAGCAAGATGCGCCGCCTGACCGAGGACATGCGGGACGCATTGTCGTCGGCCGCGGCGGTACCGACCATCACGGCGAACGAACCGATCTCGGGGTCCAGCGACCCGAACGGCCCCCTCAGGGCGCGGATCCGGCGCCTCCTAGAGAAGCGCACGCACCCTTAGAGGTCCGGTACCTACGCGGCCCGCGCGGTTTGTAGCGCTGTCGCGTAGCGCGTCTTCCCGCCCAAATAGACGTCCAAGGACATCTCCCCGCCCGGCATGTCGGCGAACAACGCGGCGGGGAGTTCGGCGTCCCCACTCGTCCAGCGGATGCCGTTCCCCGGTTCATAGTCGTGGAACCCTTCCGCCAGTCTCTCGTCGTCCATCTCGACCACACGCACCCGCCTTCCGTTGCGCATGGCCAGCAGGCGCAGCGCGACACCAAGGACACGCGGATCCCGAGCGATCCCGAGTTCGTCGGGGGCGCCGGAGCGTGACCGAAGGCGGATCGTGCTGGACGCGTCCAACGGCGGCAGGCGGAAGGTATAGGTCCCGTTCGCGCCACGCTTCGGGTCCAGCCGGTCGCCGTTGATGGACAGGTGCAAGTCCGGCTCGTCCGTCAGGCGCGCGCCCGGCCTTGCCCCGGCACGTTCCAAGAGGCGGGACCAAATGGCATCGACGACCGGGCCGCCGGTCAGCACGGGGGCGCAGGGATGCTTGGGCGGGAACAACCAGCCGTCGTTGGCGTTCGCGAACAGCCAACGGTTGCCATCGTCGCGGTAGCTTTCGGCGACCGCGCCGTTCGCCAGCAGCAGATCGTGTGTTTCCAGTTCGACGTGGTAGACGGTCACTTCTCGAGAGGTGTGATCGTCCCAAAGGATCGAGCGGTGGTTGACCAGGAACTCCACCGGGATCAATACCTCGCCGGACGGGTCGTCGAAGAAGAAGGAATGACCTTTGGTCACGTGCAGGTCACGGTTCGGCACGTTGGGTGCGAAGGCGCCCTTGCGGATGATGACGGGGGTTGCCGCGGTGCGCTGGGAGCGCTGCGCCAGTACCTTTCCCTTTCCGATCCAAGTAATTGGCCGCTCGGCGCCGGAGGCTGTCAGAACAAGGTCGCCCCTGGCGAGTGTTTCGACCGTCCGATCGCCGTCGGGAGTGGCGATGTAGGTTCCCGGAAGGAAGCACAAGACGGCGAAGGAGCCGGTGGTGCCGAGCGTGATGCTGCCGTTTGTGGGGAAGGTCTTGTCGTAGGTGGAAATGTCCTGCGTTCCGACAACAACGTACAATCCGTTTGGCGTAAAAGTGCCGCCGGAGGACGTCCCTTCTTCGAGCAGCACTTCCGAACTGTTCCATGCGACGACCTCGGCGAGGGTCGTTGTGCCGGTCTGGCCGCTGCCCAGGGTTGGGGTCAGCTGAACTTCGCCGAAGGTGACGTTCGAATCGGCCGTGACGACGGTCGTCGTATAGGAAACGACATCCACGGGGTTCGGATTGCCGATAGTACCGGACCAGGTATCGTAAAGAGCGAGGTTGCCACTCGAATCGGGCGTGACAGTGTAGGTCCCGTCACTGTTGATGGTGATGCCGTCGTTGACGGACAGCGGCTCCGACCCTGTGAGCTCGGTGAACTTCGCTCCGTTCAGGTTGGAAATATTCACGGTAGCCATTCGGTTTTGCCTCCATCAATCTATAGCGCCTTGAAGCCGGTTGCTTGGACACACCGGCCATGCTTTTGCGCTGCAGGCCCAATTCACAACCTAGAACAATTATCAAAATGCCATTGATGCAATCGAGGTATTATCGATAAGCCCCGTCGCGATCTTTTCAACCAAAACACTTCAAGGCTAGGGAGCGTTACTTGGCACGTCAGCACACCGTGAGCAAGAGGGGGCAGCGGCAGGATGTCACGATCTTTGGACAGCGGGTTATCAACCCGATCCACTGCCGGCGGATGATCTCGCTGATAATCTTGATTTTTTGCGGATCAGCCGGATCCGAACCGCCGGAGCCGGAATCATTTGGATCCACGCACGATGGCCTTTGGGCCGGCTGCCGGCCCAGCCGAAGACGTTTCAATACACAGTCATTGGCTGCAATACGAGTAAGATTGCGCCACAATCCAACATAATGCGACTGTTGGTCGCATGTTGTTCTATGGGTCGACTTCCGGTTGCCTGCAATGACGTCATACCTCTTTGGCGCATTTGTATTTTTTGTATTCAACTCAAACGAAAATGGCTTTACATGTGGAGCCCTCAGGAAGGACAGGCAGCCGTGACTGAATTGCGACTTCTTTTGCGCAACGGCAGACCGATGGCGACAGATTTTGATCATGTGCTGGTCAGCGGCTCCCAATGACCGATGCTCCTTCCGGGGTAACATTGGATGCTTACTTGAAGGTACCGAATTACAAATAACGACAAAATCTTAATAGATGGTTAACGACCATAGAAATGATTTTGAACCAGCCATGGCGGCCTCCCCCGTGTTTGGGTTCTCTGCTATTCGTCCCGAGCCATGGATCGCAACATGGACCGGCCCGGATCGGGGATTGATCAATATGACCCCCAAGCTATGTCGGACAGATCCGGCACGATGGCGAGCGGTCCCCGGTGCGACGGCTCGATGCGGGGAGAGTTTTGATCGAACCCGCTGGATGAGCGACAAGGTGTACCAGCGACCAAGCTGAGAGCTTTCGCGTTGAGGAGTATGCTGTCCGGCGTGAAGCCCTTTCCCTTGCCCTCACGACCCCCCATCCACCTTCCCCCGTCCCGGCGCACCCGCGGGGGCACGGCGGGCTTTACCCTGCTCGAGGTCCTGATCGCGCTCATCATCGCCCTGATCGCCGGCACCGCGTTCCTGCGAACCGTCGGCAGCACCATACGCGCCACCGGGAACACCCTCGCCTATGATCAAGCCATCGTCCGTGCGGAGTCCCACCTGGCCGCCGCGGCCCATTTCGGCAGCCTGCATGCCGGCACCTGGGAGGGAGACGACGGCGGCGGCTACCATTGGCGCCTGCGGATCGTCCCGCTTCAGACCACACGGCTGGGGGAGACTGGAGCAGATAAGCCGCAGCCCGTATCGATCACGTTATATAGTATCGTCACCCAGATTTCGTGGCGCGAAGGCCTGACGACGCGAACCGTCAGCCTCGCGACCGAGCAGGCGGGTGCCTCATGAAGGCACGGCAGGCCGGATTCACCCTGATCGAGACGATGGTCGCCGTCGTGATCCTCGGCCTGATCCTGGTCGGACTGAGCCAGACCGTTCGCCTGGCGATGACGTCCTGGCAAACCGAGGTCAGATTGACGAAGCGCAATGTCGATTTCCTCAAGGTCGACAACGCCCTGCGTCCTCTTATCCGCGACCTGCAGCCAGGCGGTGGTATCGGTCCGCCACCGTTGATCGGCACACCCGACCTGCTGAGTGGGGTCAGCCGCATGGCCATCCCCTCCCTTGGTCCAGGCCGATCGCTGGTACAGATCGGGCTCGGTCGGTCGGGCAATCGTCTCGTGGTTCGCTGGAGCCCCTATATGCCGGGCCTTCCGGCCGGACGGCCAGTTCCCCCGCCCGAGGAGGAGACGATCGCAACCAATATCGACCGCGTCGTGATCTCCTACGGGGCGAATGGCACGTGGACGGACCACTGGACACAATCTGATCTACCGCAGCTCGTTAGGATCCACGTGGTTCTTGCCGGAGAACACGCACCGCGATGGCCCGATTTCGTCATTGCGCCAATCCAGATGGCACCATGACCCTTCCTCGCAAAGCCGGTTTCGCGACACTGCTCGTCCTGGTGACGATGGCCTGGCTGGCGCTGATTGGCCTGGAGATCGTTTCGGAAACGCGCATGAACGACCAGTTCGCCGAGAATCTCAGGCGCTCGGCAAACTTGGAGGCTGCCGCCCGAGGCGCCGTCATACATGCCGTCTATGCACATGCCGCCGCCCGGGAACCTGGGTTCGAGCCGAATGGACCACCTCAAACCATTACGGTCGGCGGTATACCGGTCGTCGTCACGATCCGACGCGAGTCGGATTTCATCAATATCAATACGTGCCCCCCCGCATTGATGGAATCGTTTCTCGTCGAGTTGGGTGTACCGCAGGAACGTGCATCAACGCTTGCGGCTGCCATCACCGCGTCCCACACGCGTCCGCTTGGACCACGTCCGGCCATCGCGGGTGCCGCGGCCTACGCGGCGACTGGACGGGCTTTCGGACCGTCGCGCGACTCATTCCGGTCGGTTGACGAGATCCGGGCCATACCAGGGGTCGATCAGAAACTTTTCGCTCTCATGGCGCCTCATCTGACGGTACTTTCAAACGACGGCCCCAATCCGTCGACACGCGATGCTATTGTCGCCCGCGCACTCGCGAGAGTAGCGGGCAACGCTACTCCTCAACCTGTTGCTGGAACTAACCCTCAACACGAAGTGCTGCGCGTAACCGCGACGATCAGAGAAGCACATGGATCCAGTTACTCCATTACCCTCGTTGCGCGGCCAGACTTTTCGTCCGCCGACCCAAGCGTCCGCATCCTGTTGAGAATGAGTTAGCGGGATATCCCGATTCACAATCATCTCAAAATACACGCTTATTTTCGTATTTCGATACTTCTTCTGCATAACGCGAAAAGTCCCATGTTGGCCTCTTAGTCCAATAAGCGCGCCCCAGACCTGGCTTATCCCCCCCTTTACGGACTAGCCTCTGCGTTCCACGATCCGCCCTGTCGCAGCGACGATTGGCTAAACATGAAGGATTCCGGAATTACAACCAGCGGGAGCGCGCGACACACCCGATGGTGGCACAATCTATGCGTTCGCGAAGCCGACAACCACGATTGAATAGTTATTCTCTCATCAGTTACTATGTTGTCGATAACAACTATCTGTGGTTGTGTATCAGTTAGTAGAATCTATAAAAATTTACGCAAATGCAAGATTATAGCTTGCTAACTGCAATGAGATGTCTTATCAAACAATCGTCCGGCCGGTGTTGTTGCAGGTTCGGCGTAGTGGAAATGCGAGATCAGTCGTTTGTACCGCACTCTTCCAAAATGGACGGGGTGTTATGTTGTAAAATCAGAATAGTTTGATATCCAGAGACAGGCCGGATCCCCAAGCGGACCTCGCCGCACTGTGATCTCGCCGGCAATGATGTAGGACGCCACCCGCAGCCCGTGGGCCGGACCTAATATCTGAAAAGTATTGGTAGGCCGCGAAGTGAGTAAATAAAGTTTTGGTAGTTGGCAGCGTTACCACCGAAGAGTGCAGGAACGAGACAGATCGACATGTCCAGCGACATAAGCGCCACTTTCTCTCGCGATATGGATCCTGCTGCGGGTAACCTGGCCGAACGGTGGTCCACAAGGTCGCCTGCTCCCGCGACGTCTGCGGAAGACCCCCGTCTCAGTTGCCTATCTCGCGGCGAACCCGAGTCGGGACGCCCCCGGAATGACGGGACTGCTGACGATCATACTGTGCGAGTAGAAAGTTATAGCCAAACAGTGCAGCTTTCACGCGCGCCTTTGACAGAGCACCATCTCAGGGGCGATGCCAATCAGAGGCGGCTGATCTATATTGGTCCCCTGACGCCAAGGGCTGGTGTGGCGGATGTCTTCGAGATTCTCGCTGCTTGGGCCGATGACAGACCCTATGTCCACATCGAGATAACCTGGTACGGTGATGGAGCCTTGAAAGGTATTCTGCAAGCGCAGCCGCTTCCGGCGAATATGCACCAGATGTTCAAGAATCCAGCAACTGATGTGGGACCAGATTTCAGTTGTTATGATCTCTGCGTGATGCCTTCTGACCAACAGTCGCTCAAGGAATGGGGCGCCAGCCTCAAAGGTCTGAAGGGTCTTTCGATTACGGACGACAACTTGACCGAACTTCTTCTGGCCGCCAAGGATCAGGTTGAGGTGTGGGCTTGCAGCCCGTCCCGCGGTACGGATCTGGTGCGGCTTCTGGACTGCATCCCCCGACGAACCGTCACGACCTGAACGCAAGAGTTTCAAGGTCACACCTATCGAGTTCACACTGAGAACGACACTAACCCTGTCATCTTTCACACGGACTGCTATACTGATGTCGAGTACTTTCTCTCGCGGCGAAAACGGACGAGGTTCCGCTAGTCAGCTTCGCGAACTTGGCCACAGGCGCCGGTTGTCGCCGACCAGAGCCGCATCCTTCGCCTGGGGCGCGGCTGCCACTGATGCACGAGGACAAGCCGCGCGGCGAAACCCGCTATCGATCCTGACGGGGGCTGTCGGCGTCGCTGACTGGCTCGCGGTCTTGTTGCCCCCCATGATCGTTCCGGCCTTTAATATTCAAGGCTCGACCGATTCGCTGATCAACGTCCTCTTTTCCGCCTTCGCATCGTTTCTAGCGCTTAATCTGCTCTGGATCTGCGGCGCGTACGGACAAAACTTGTCGGACAGGCTGCCCGACCAGGTTCGTCGGGCGTGGCTGGCCCTTGTCCTGACGATGGCCGCGATCAGCGGCCTGGTGCTGCTGACAGGAGCACCCGCCGATCACTCGGCGCTGATAGCCTGGCTGCTGATCGATCTTATCGCCCTCTTCGCCATTCGTCTCGGTGTGGTTACGGTCGTAAGCTTCTTGCGCGCGCGAGGGCAACTAGCGACGACGGCCGCAGTCATCGACCTCGTCGATCAAGGCGGCAGCTTCGCGCAAGGGCTGACGCGCAATGCTCCAGAACTCTACTTGGCTGGCGTGTTTTTCGCCGATGACGTTGCTGCACCGGGCAGGGCGCTCAGCGATCTCGTCAAACTTGCTGGACTTTTCAGGATCGACGACGTGTTCGTCCGCGTTGGCCTGGGAACCGCCGAGTCGACTCTGTCAAATGTCCTGCGGATGCTGAATGTCATCCATACGCGGGTCCATGTCTGCCCGGATATTCCCCATCTGTCCTCGACGCCCATCCATCGCACGGGCGTCGTGCATGGCGCCGTCGCGTTGACGACACAGAAGCTGCCAATCGAAACCTGGGGCAGCGTGGCCAAGCGGATTGAGGATCTCGTGCTGGCCAGCGTCGCATTGATCGTCGCAATGCCGGTGATGGTGCTCGTCGCGATCGCCATCAAACTGGACAGCCCGGGACCGGTATTCTTCCACCAGGCACGGCAAGGCTTCAACAACAACACGATTACCGTCCTGAAATTTCGGACGATGAAGCATAACACCAACGATAACTTAGGGATCGGTCGCGTGGTGCAGGCAACGCGGGGCGATGCACGCATCACCCGGGTGGGACGATTTCTGCGCCGGAGCAGCATTGATGAAGTACCTCAGCTCTTCAACGTCCTGAAGGGTGAGATGTCACTCGTTGGACCAAGGCCCCATGCGATCGCCCATAATGAGCAGTACTCCGCGTTGATCACGGAATATCTCGGTCGGCATCGCGTTCAGCCCGGCATCACCGGCTGGGCGCAGGCCAACGGCTTCCGCGGCGAGACGGACACGCTCGAGAAAATGCGCAGCCGCGTTGAGTACGACCTCTACTACGTCGAGAACTGGTCGATCCTTTTCGACCTACGCATCATCGCCCAGACAGCCTGGTCGATTATTTTCGGACGGAATGCCTATTGAGGTCAGCCCGGAGGTAGCACCTCGCGACGCGATAAACGGCCGCCTGACAGCGGCCGTTTTTTTTGGCGGGCGTGACAAATCGCGCTGGACGCGCAAAAGTGCCCGATGTGCATACAGCAAGTTTACCCCGAAATCAAAATTCAATCTCCGACGGGGAAATGCTTGCTTCAGGATGCGTAAATCTGTTAGAAGTTGCGCGGGAAATGATACAAGTTCTGTATCATACAAGTCAAAAGACTAAACGTCACATGAGCTCATCATCCTATTGTGGTTCTCGGCCTTCTCTGACCGGTAGGGGGCGTTCCCGATCCATCTTTCATGGTATTGTCGGCACGGGCCTTGCCTGCCTCGCCGGCTGCTCGACCCTGCCAAAGGCAGGTCCTACCACGAGCCAAATCATCGACCAGGCACAAGCTGAGAAGAAAAACTTTGATTTCCTGGAGATTGATCGGCGCGTGGTCGACGCGCTTGGACGTCAACCCGCTAGTGGCTTCAAGGCAAGTTTCGAACAGTACGGGCGCCCCGCGGAACCGACGATCGGGGTCGGCGACTCATTGTCGATCTCCATCTGGCAATCAGGCGTTGCATCCCTGTCCGGAAGCCAAGGCACCGCGGTTGCTACGACGCCCGCCGAAAATGATACGACCCGGCCACCAATCGCGGTCCCCGACCAGGTCGTCTCCTCCGATGGCTCGATCGTCGTACCTTATGCGGGTAGGATTCGTGCAACCGGGCAGACGATTGCCGGTTTGGAGTCCACTATCACCAGGCGCCTGGCAGATCGTCTCGTCGAACCACAAGTGATCGTGTCTCTGACGAAGTCTGTGACAGACACCGTGACAGTCTCCGGCGAAGCAATCGGCACCGTCCGCGTCCCCCTCTCAGCCCGAGGCGATCGTGTGCTGGACGTCATAGCTGCCGCTGGCGGATCGAAAACTCCTACTTACGAGACCTTCGTCCGGTTATCCCGCAATGGGGTCACATCGACCATGTCGTTGTCCAGATTGACCTCAGATCCCAGTCAGAACATCTATGTCTGGCCCAACGACACAATCAACTTGCTTCATGCGCCTGAGACATTCGTGGTCATGGGCGCGACGACGAACAACAATCAACTCTCGTTCGGCGCCGACGACATAAACCTGGTCCAAGCCCTCGCAAAAGCTGGCGGACTGATGGATACGCGCGCCGATCCTCGCGGTGTATTTCTGCTGCGGTTTGAACCAACCCGGGTTGTCGAGGCTGAGGGGGCGACACCGCTTCCGATGGGGGCATCAGGCCTCACCCCCGTCGTCTATCACCTGGATCTCGAGAAAATTGGCGGATATTTTCTCGCGGCCCAGTTCCCGATTCACAACAACGATGTTCTTTATGTCGCGAATTCCCGTTCCGACTCCGCGCAGAAGCTGTTTACTCTGATCGGTACGTTGAGCGGACCTGTCGTCAGCGGCGCCGTTATTTCTCGGGGCGTTCAATAAGGCACAAGGACGGCGCTGTGGTTGAAGCGCCGTCCCTCTCAGCGCGCCGGCGAAAGCTCCGAATAGTCATGGCAGGCTGCTTCGTCAGTCCGTGGCGCCGGCGTTACGTGGTTATTTAACAGTCCTAGGCGAACTGCCACATCCTAGTAAAACAACGCGACAGGACGAGGGGCAATGAGTTCCTCGGCACGTGCCGTGCCGCTCACGAGATAGCTTCAGAATGCGACCGGGCTCGATAAAGGTGATGATCCCGTGCGCCATCGGGACAGCCACCTGCCCTTGCCCTCGTATCGACAGCACTATAGCGGTATAAGAATGGTTACATCGATCTTCCAAGATCCCGACCGACCCCAGGCACTTTGCAGGAAGACCGTTCGACCGCCACCGTTTGGACACCGTCATGGGAACTGAAGAACACGAACAACGGTATATGCCGTAGAGGGCGAAAAGCTGTTCCGACAGAGTCTCCGACAGCAACTCCATACTGCTGCTGAGGCTCCGCTTGTCGATTGCAGCCTTGACCCTGTTGCGCTCGCCCCTCTGGGCCGACGATCATTCAGTCGCACATCAAGGGATATTCTACGATCCTATGGAAAGTATCGACAGTAAAGTAACCGAGTCGCGCATCGATTCCTCGTTCCGTCCCTTTAGCCGGAAGGCAGGCAAAATGCGTTCCCGAACGGTCAGGCAGATAAACGGGACGGGCCCAGGTCCTTATTGGCGCCCCGCCGAAATCCTTGTCGAACGATATGCCTGATCGTCAGGCCCACAAAGATCGAATTGTCGATCAGATACCGCTTTGCCAGTCTGCGCGGTTCAGAGGCCAGGCGGAACAACCACTCGGTTCCCGAACGTTGCATCCAGAGTGGCGCCCGAGGCTTGGTTCCCGCGTAGAAGTCGAAAACCGCCCCGACACCCAGCAGGGCCGATGCTTCGATCTTGCCGAACATCTGGGCCATCCAGCGCTCTTGCTTCGGCATGCCGAGACCAACCCAGACGAAATCCGCGCCAGAGGCGCTGATCTCAGCGATATACGCTGCATCCTCTTCCGGCGTCAGCGCTCGGAACGGGGGTGATCTATAACCGGCGACGATGATACCGGGATACGCTTCCTTCACACGCTGGGCCAACTGTTCGACGACAGCCGGACTGCCGCCGTAGAAATAGTGCCGATATCCGCGCTCAATGCCGTAGCGGCAGACTGCGTCGAAAAGATCCGAACCGCACACTCGCCTGGAGGCCGCGTCGCCGGAGCGGCGGCACCACCATGCCATTGGCATACCGTCCTTCGTTGCGATCTGAGCTCCGTTCAAAGCGGCCCTGATCTTAGGGTCACGCTGCGCGGTGACGATACCATGGACCGACACGCAACAGACATAGCCCTTCAACCCTTTGGTACGCCAGCTATCGAGGGTTGCAACCACATCAGGTAGATTTGCAGGTGAGATGCCAACACCCAGCACATCAATGCGGCGGTCGTCGCCGGCGGCGATATTCTCAGAGGTCTTAGCCGGTGGTCTTAACGTTACGATTTGTGCGGAAGGTCTCGGAACGGCACTATCATACGCGAACGCTTCGGACATACCCGTATCGCCTCTTTCATTATAACGTATTCAAGCAAGTCCCGCTTGCGGAACGTGAACCGCACGTAAAACCCGTCAACAAAGCACGCGGCAAATCTGTAAGGAAAGCGATGCCCGAAATAGTCAGACATCACCAGAAATGAAGAGTGCGATGCCGATGGACCCTGATGCGACCTCTCGAACCCTGTCGAAAAAATAGCAAAAAGAAGAATTTTGTCAAGCATTCGTATTGCGACATGTGACAAAACACCGGCACATTACGAAGTTTACCCGCACGCCAAGGCAAGCAATCAAGCTCATCAACAGCCGAAAGCGCGTCTTACGACTGCGACCGATTTGCCAGGAGTGCCGCATGCATGCGAACGAGCTTCGACCCGTAAGCGCCGACCTCAAACTTCTCAAGGAACGTCAGCCGAGCATTGCCGCCAAGAAAGGTTCGGAGCAGAGGCTCTGTTATCACTCGGCGCAAGGCCTTCGCCAGACCGGGGACATCCCCGGGTGCGACCAGCAGGCCGGACTGACCGTCTTCGATGACCTCGTCGTGTGCACCGACCGGCGTCGTGACGACCGTCAGCCCATAGGAAAGGCCTTCCAGCACGGACATAGCCATCCCCTCTGCATAAGAGGGAAGAACGACCACATCGGCCTCACGGTAGAGCTGGCTCGCGGCCTGCTGATTGATCCACCCCGGAAACGTCACCTTGTCCGCGATCCCGAGGCTTTCAGCCAGTTTCGCGTATCGGGGGATGTCCCCGCCACCCGCCAGTGTCGCACGCCAGTCAAGGCCGATGATGGTCTGGTCGGCCAAAGCATTTAGAAGGTCGGGCACACCTTTCCGTTCGCTCAGATGACCCAGGAAGGCGATCCTGATTGGGCCGCTTTTCTCGTGTGGCCCTGGCGGATCCACCTCCAGCGGGTCGGGTACGGCGTTGTGCAGAACCACGACTTTCGCGGGATCCAGCAGCATCGCGTCAATCATGCGTTGCCGCTCGCCCATGCCAAGAACCAGGACGCGATCGGCAGCCCTGAACATGCCCCTGACTCGCCGCTGCATGAACGGACCACGCTTGCTGTAGTCGGCAGCGTAGGCGTAGTCGTGGACATGCAGCAGATACGGCAACCTGAGACCACGCAGGCACGTCGACAGAACTAGCTTCCGCAAGGTGCTGCCTCGGCCCGTGACGTTGACATGGATGAAGGTCCGCTTCGGGCTCAGCCGCAACGCCAGCAGTTTCGCCAGCGCCCCGGCCAGATAAACCAGGGCGCCAGCCGTATGGATTCGAGACGCTCCCAAAAACCACGGTCCACGGGAGTCGATGACTCGGTAGTCGATCCCGTGCGTCCGCCCCTCGAGGGCCTTCAGGGCGTAGCCCATCTGTCGACCGATGCCGCCGCCGTTTTCAAGCCCACCGGGACAGATTACCGCAATCTGTCCTCGATAGTCTTGCCGCTCGCCGGATTTCATATCATCCGAAACCAACCTTTCGGGCGGCCGGTCCGAGCTGTCCTGCCAGGTCAGTTTCGACGGTTGCATCCTGCCGCGCCGTCCTCAGTCCGCCGCCAACGGCATGTTCGACTGCGTCTGGCGCTCGATCCACTTATAGGTAACCGCCAGGCCGGTCTTCAGTGGCTGCGAGGGCTGCCATCCCAGCGTGTCATAGATCAACCGATTGTCGGAGTTGCGGCCACGCACGCCGGTCGGTCCCGGAATATGCCGCTTTTCCACACGCTTCCCGGCTACGTCCATGATCATGTCGGCGAGCTGGTTGATCGTCACCATCTCTTCCGATCCAATATTGAACGGTCCACGGTGGTTCGACCGCATCACCCGCAGTGTGCCCTCGATGCATTCGTCCACGTAAAGGAACGAACGCGTCTGCTTACCGTCTCCCCAGATTTCGATGTGTCCGCCCGAGGCTGCCATCGCGATCTTGCGGCACAGCGCTGCAGGCGCCTTTTCGCGGCCACCAGTCCAGGTGCCCTCGGGACCGAAGATGTTGTGGTAGCGCGCGACACGCACATCCATGCCATGGCAGCGGCCATAGGTCAGATAGAGCCGCTCGCTGAACAGCTTTTCCCATCCATATTCACTGTCGGGCGCGGCCGGATAGGCGGAGCTTTCCTCGCAATTCGGCGAATCCGGATCCTGCTGGTTATAGGCCGGATAGATGCAGGCCGAGGAGGAATAGAAAATCCGTCGAATCATCCGCTTCTGGCATGCGTCCAGGACGTTCAGGTTGATCGTGCCCGAGTTATGCATGATCTCGGCATCATTCTCGCCGGTGAAGATGAAGCCCGCGCCACCCATATCGGCGGCGAGCTGATAGACTTCGTCGAACCGCCGATCGATGACATGCCGGCAGAGATAAGGATCGCGCAGATCGCCAATGACGAAATCGTCGGCGGCCGTTTCGGCGTACTCATGACTTTTCAGATCGACACCGCGGACCCAGAAGCCTTCTGACTTCAGACGCTTGACCAGATGGCCGCCGATAAATCCGCCTGCACCACACACTAGCGCACTTCGCATATGACACTCCTGCTAGACGTCCAACCGGACGGACCGTCCTGTTTGATGAAAAGTCCCCAAGATTTCAGAACAAATCTCAGTCAGTGTTCTGACTCACCGCCATTTACTACCGAAAAGACTTAGATTTCCTGCTTAGTCAGGCCCGTTCATCCTTGGCATCGGTATATCTTTCCGATGTAACGACCGTTAGCGGGGGCCAGACGGGGTCGTTCCTGAACTCCACAGTCATGCCGCCGTGTTGGTCAGTGTTGAACTGCGGCTGCACGAGAACATTCGAACGGTTCAACAAGACACCGACGATCCGCCGCCGATAGGGAACCAAGGCGGCAAGCGCAGTTCGTGTCGATTTCGCCCGAAGTTGCGAACGATCCACGACGACCAGGATCTTGTCGACCATCCCCGCGAGCGCCGCGACACCGGCGCCTGCATCGATCGGTGGCGTATCGATCACGACATAATCATATCGGGTTCGCAAGGCACGCAGCAACTCCGCCATCCGCTTCGATGCCAGCAGATCATCGGTGCGCGCTGTTGCGGCGCCCATGCTCAGGACATCGAAGCCATGAGTCGAATCGGTAGTGATGGCCGTCAGGACATCAGCGTTGCCGCTGAGGATATCGGCCAGACCCACCCCGCTCTCGCAATCGGTTTCACCCGGCCGGAAGAACTCACATTTGACGACAATCGCCCGTTGGCCTGCCGCGACGCAGGATGCGGCGAACAGGGTCGACAGCGTCGATACACCCGCGTCACCGGACGCCGATGTGAGCATCACGTTCAATGGCATCCGCTCGAGCGACGGCATCCGCATCGCGATCCGGATGTCGCGCATCGCCCGCGCAGCCGTCACCGCGCTATCAGCCTGTGCCGAACCCAGCGCCGTCTGCTCCCTGCTCTCTGCCGCCAATCGCTTGACGTCCAGCGGCGGCACGCTCGCAATCACCGGATAACCCTGCAACCTGCTGACCTGCGTTCCGAAGACATCATTGCTCTTCACGAATTCCAGGCCTAGCGCGGCGCCCACACCCATCAACAGGCCCAGCATACCGCCCACGCCAAGGAAAATCTTGGCCGACGGGAAATAAGGACTGACCGGGACAGAGGCTGGCGAAATGATCCGCTTATCCGACAGATCGGCCGAACGAGTCGCCTCGATCTCGTTGTATCGAGCAAGGAACGCGTCATACTGCTTCCGGTCTACCGCCTGAGCGCGGCTAAGCTCCTGGACCTTGATGTATGCGGCAGAGTTCGTACGCTGAGAGGTGAGGCGCTGCATATCCTGCGACAGCGACTGCTGCCGCCGCAAAGCGATGTCGTAGCCGGCCTGCAAGTCGGCAACCGCGCGCTGCGACTGATCCTCGATGGCCTTATTGAGTTCCGTCAACTGCGCTTGGAGCGTCACGACCCGGACATGGCCGTCACCCAGCTTCTCACGCAGGGTCGCCAATTGCTGCGTCATCAACGTACGCTGGGACTGAAGCTGGTTGAGCGCCAGCGCGCTCGGCCCGTCGTTAGCGCCCAGGGCAAGATCCTGCCCCAGGGCAAGGCTTTGCCGCGCCTGGTCGAGTCGCGCCTTCTTGTCGGCGACATCGGCACGCGCGGTCGTCACCTGCTCATTCAACTGCGCGATCTGTCGCTCGAGCAGCGCCTCGGATCCCGTGTCCTGGATGGAGTTCGCCGCACTCAGCGCCGAAACCGCCTCGTCATTCGCAGTGATCCGGGCCTTCAGCTCGTCAATCCGCTCCTTTAACCAGATTGATTGCTCCGTCAGCACTTTCTTCCTGACGTCGTTCTGATCAGCCAAGTAATCGTTGACGATCGTTTCGGCGAGCTTCTGAGCCAGCTTCGGACTCTCGGACCACGCGGAGACCGACAGCACATAGGTCAGCGGCACCTGTTTGACTGAAAAATGGGACATCAGGGCGGTGATCGTGTCGTTCTGCACCTGCCCCTCGGACAGGGCGCCACCTGCCGTCCGCGGCATGCAGGCCGACTGCTGATCGGCCCGCATGAAACCTAGAACGGGACAGACAACGTAGCGCTGAACCGCGTATTCCATTTGCGCGCGGATCCGTACGAGCAGCGGCGCCCGACGGAATTCCGGCACGTCATCAAGGTTCAGGTTTTTAATGACACGCTCCGCCAGCGCCAGCGATTCAAATACCTTGATCTGAGTATTCATCGCCACCGTGTCGAAATCCCTGGCCATGTCGCCGCCCTTCGCGGCGATATCAGGGGGGCGTTGCGGGTCGAACATCTGAATCTCGACCGTCGATCCATATCGGGCGGGCATGAAATGAAACAGCGTGGCCGCCAGCGCCAGGACGCCCAGGAATATCGATACTGCCAAGCGCCACCGTCGCGCCGCGCCTAAAAGAAGCGCAACTATATCCAGCCCTGCCGCCTCGGGTGCAGTTGCCGAGGGCAGCATGGGCATCGGATCCGGCAGTGCTGGATAATCCTGCGTCAAGCTTTCCGTCCGATCGTCAAAGTATGTTTGGTCTGGAAGGTGGCGAAACACACGCGACCTTGCGCGTTCGCTCTTATATCGAGCATGCACAGAGACCGCTGTTATGACAACCTATTTTTTGGTGAAACACTGCGACAAACTACTACCTATAGTAGTATATTGCACTCATCAATCGCATAACATCTTGAATTATAATAATTCCCTAATCCGAGACGTCTGAAAAAAATGATGAGTTTTTTAAAAAATAACACGAAGTCTTCCCCTCAAGCGAGTAACACTCCTCGCCCAGTCAACTCAACAGCGTATCCCCCACAACCGGGTTGGGCAGTCCTTAGAATGAGACTATTCCTCGTTATTACATCCAGAAACCTACTCATGATAGCATTATCATTATACCCGCGTTTCCTTAGCCAAGATCGGCCACGCAATCGCTGCCTCCAATGTCAGGATGCCAAAACTCAATATTTGTCCATCAACTTTGCGAGATAGCGAATGGCATCTATCTCTAAGTCGGCCTCATCGAAGGGTGAA
>NZ_DASZTJ010000215.1:0-2818 GCF_035548235.1 Rhodopila sp. | reverse complement strand
GCGGTCGTCCATCCCGAAGGCTATGCCGTCGTCACCGCCGCTCGGCTTCTCCCCGGCGCGTTGTCCGCCCTGGTGACCGCCGTCAGCGGGGCGGCGTACCCGCCCGACCCGGACGTGACGGCCGGTCTCGCCGCGCGTCTGTCCTCTGCAACGCTGCATGGCGTCCGCATCATGCCCGCCGGACGGCTGGGGGATGGCTGGCTGGTCGTGCGGGAGGAAGCGGCGGTCGAGCCGCCTGTCCAGGCCACCGCCATGGCCGTTTGGGACAGGCGTTTTCAGCTGCATGGCGCGGGAGAACTGCCGGAGGGCACGACGATCGGCGCCTTGGGTGACGACGCGGCGGGGTTCCGGCGGCAGTCCCCGTTACCTTCCGTCGTGCTGCGGACGCTGCCGGCGCTGCGCGTCGGTAAAAGTGTGGCGGCCGTTCCTCATTTACGCTATGCTGGAACGATAACAATTCCAATGGTGACGGTGACTTTCGCGCCCCCCAGACCCGTCGATGGCCCGGCGTTCGTGCCGGCATCCGGATATTGGACGGTGTCGACCGGCCCGGCGGTATGATCAGTGGTTATCCGTATTGTGCTCCGCCGCCGCTTGGTGAAGCATCGACTCCGGTGGGGATGCAGATTTGCGCACCCCGCCCTATATCAAGGCGCAACGTCGGGCGCGCCCAACCATAACCATACCCGATGTCCGTGTCCGATTGAGGATGTGAGCGAAGTCATATGAGCAATTTTGGCCGCAACCTGGCCTTGTGGGTGATCATAGCCCTGCTGCTGGTGGTGCTGTTCAACCTGTTCCAGCCGGGCGTGAACCACACCAACTCCACGCAGATCGCCTATTCCGACTTCATCACCGAGGTCAATTCCGGACGCGTTCGCGACGTGGTGATCCAGGGCCGCACGGTTTCGGGCCAGTTGAACGACGGCCGGACGTTCCAGACCTATACGCCGGATGACCCGGCCCTGGTGAAGACGCTGACCGACAAGAACGTCCGCGTCATCGCCAAGCCGGAAGACAGCGACGTCAACCCGCTGCTGCACTACCTGCTGTCCTGGTTCCCGATGCTGCTGCTGATCGGCGTCTGGGTATTCTTCATGCGCCAGATGCAGTCGGGCGGCGGCCGGGCGATGGGCTTCGGCAAGAGCCGAGCGCGGATGCTGACGGAAAAGCAGGGGCGCGTGACGTTCGAGGACGTGGCCGGGATCGACGAAGCGAAGGGCGAGTTGCAGGAGATCGTCGAATTCCTGAAGGACCCGCAGAAGTTCCAGCGTCTGGGCGGCAAGATCCCCAAGGGGTGCCTGCTGGTCGGTCCTCCGGGCACCGGCAAGACGCTCCTGGCCCGCGCCATTGCGGGTGAGGCGAACGTGCCGTTCTTCACCATCTCGGGGTCCGACTTCGTCGAGATGTTCGTCGGTGTTGGCGCGTCGCGTGTCCGCGACATGTTCGAACAGGGCAAGAAGAACGCCCCCTGCATCATCTTCATCGACGAAATCGACGCGGTCGGCCGTCATCGCGGCGCTGGCCTGGGCGGCGGCAACGACGAGCGCGAGCAGACGCTGAACCAGATGCTGGTGGAGATGGACGGCTTCGAGTCCAACGAAGGCGTGATCCTGATCGCCGCGACCAACCGCCCCGACGTGCTGGACCCGGCCTTGCTGCGTCCGGGCCGCTTCGACCGCCAGGTGGTGGTGCCGAACCCGGACGTGAACGGGCGGGAGAAGATCCTGCGCGTCCACATGCGGAAGGTGCCGCTGGCCTCCGACGTCGATCCGAAGGTGATCGCGCGCGGCACGCCGGGCTTCTCGGGCGCCGACTTGGCCAACCTAGTGAACGAGGGCGCGCTGCTGGCGGCGCGGATGGGCAAGCGCGTGGTGGCCATGGCCGAGTTCGAGGCCGCCAAGGACAAGGTGCTGATGGGCACCGAACGCAAGTCGCTGGTGATGTCCGAGGCCGAGAAGCGCATGACCGCGTATCACGAGGCCGGTCACGCCTTGTGCGCGATGCACGAGCCGGAATGCGATCCGGTCCACAAGGCGACCATCGTGCCGCGCGGCCGCGCGCTGGGCCTGGTCATGAGCCTGCCGGAGGGCGATCGCTACTCCAAGTCCAAGTCGAAGCTGCTGGGCGAGTTGACCATGGCGATGGGCGGACGCGCCGCCGAGGAGATCATCTTCGGTCCCGACAAGGTGTCGAACGGCGCCGCCGGCGACATCAAGATGGCGACCGACCAGGCGCGCCGCATGATCACCGAATGGGGCATGTCCGATAAGCTCGGCATGATCGCCTATGGTGATAACAGCCAGGAAGTGTTCCTGGGTCATTCAGTGACGCAGAACAAGAACGTGTCGGAAGCGACCGCGCGGGAGATCGATGCCGAGATCAAGTCGATCATCGATCGAGCCTATAGCCGAGCGAGGCACATCCTGACGGAAAATATCGAGGAGTTGCACCGCATTGCCCGCGGATTGCTGGAGCACGAAACGCTGTCGGGCGATGAAATCCGCACCGTCCTGCGCGGTGAGCCGGTGATCCGTAAGGTGGTCGATGAGCCCGCGCCTGAATCCCGCCGGGCCTCGGTGCCGACCACCGGACGCCCGGCGGCCGGCCCTGGTGGCGGCGTCGCGCCGGCACCGCAGCCGACCTGATGCGGCGACGTCCCGATCTGGTTCCGGCCCCGGGCGTCGCCTATATGCCTCGGGCCGTTGCTTTTGGTAGGATGACCGCCTGAAACCGGCGGCGGAACGGAACCATGGCCGAACGTCTGTTGAGTACCGAATTCGCGAAAAGCGGCGCCCCCAGTTCCCCTGCGCGTGAA